>JBDRSI010000193.1:0-9133 GCA_043825055.1 Verrucomicrobiota bacterium | reverse complement strand
TGCAGACGCGTACCGGATGAGCGCCATGGCGCCTTCCACTTCCGGGGCCAGCGTCAACAACACGACATTTCCCTCCGCCCATTCCTGAAAGCGTTTGAATGTATCCACGTCCGGCTTGATGATGTACTCGGGTGGATGTGCGCCGCGCGCGCCTTCGACCGGCGAAATGAACGGGCCTTCCATATGGATACCAAGGAGGTGGGGCTTCAGTTCCGGGTCTCGCATGGCAGCCGCTAGGATCGGGAAATTGCGACGAAATATATCCATGGGGCCGGAGACCACGGTGGGACAATAGGCCGTTGTGCCGGCCATAACCAGTTCGCGCGTGGCCATCCGGACCTGGTCGAGTGTCAAGTTGGGTGAGGAAAAATTAATTCCCTTGAACCCGTTGAGCTGAATGTCAATGAATCCGTGTCTTGTCATGGCACTCCTAACGCGGCTTGTGCCGCAACCAATTCTCTATCGTTGCCTGTCACCGTGAATAGCAGCGCGAATTCCGTTTGAAAAAGGCTTCGGCGATTTCGGCTCATCTGCGCCGTTGACGCGCTTGCGCATACACGGGTATCGCGCTTCGCGCGCCGCCGGCGCATCTGCGCCAAACTTGCCTCGCTTTTTCAAATCCCGCTTGCGCGGGAAGCGAAATTCGCCCTGCGTTTACATGCCACCCAATCTCCTCCGTTAGAAGGGGAAGGCCAAGGCAACGTTTGACTCGCGTATCTTTTCCGCAAGAAGCATACATGTTATGGATGTAGACGCTACTTCTTTTCCGGTCCGGTGTCTGGCGTCTGTCGTCCGGCGTCCGTCTTTCCTCATGCGCACCACGGCGGCATCTCGGGCAATAGTTGGTTGAATTCCGCGATTAGTGCTTCTTCGTAGGCGCCAGCATAGGTTCCATCCAGAAATTTTTTGAAAGCCTCCTTTTTAAAGCGCTCCCAGGCAGCTTCCTCATGGCCCGGATTGATTGGGAAAAAATGACCATTTACGCCTTGCACCGCGCTGAAGTCGCCGGGCGCGTCGCCGATCATCAGAATGCGGTCGGCCGGGTAGTGCCCCTGCGCCGCCATCTGCAGGTGTTCCTGCTTGGTGCCGAGTTCCTGGCCGGCGATGACCTTCACATAATCCATAAGGTCATGCTCCTGCCATTCCCGCACAAGGGCTTCCGTGGGTGTCTGCGAAACGCAGATGGCGTCGGCCTGAGCGCGAATCAGATCCAGACTTTCCCGCACCCACTTAAAGGGCGGCACGTTTTTCACCGTCTTGGCAATTTCGGCGTTGACGTCCTTGCTCCATTTTAAAATAGAGGCCAGTTCCTCGTCGCCGGTTTCCCTGACCAATTTTTCCAATGCGGGGTTGCCTAATGGCACGCCGGACTCAACGAACTTTTTCAGCGACGTAAAGGCCGGCAGTTTGACCCCGGCGGCCAGCACCTCGGGGCGGTTACGAAGCAGGTCAATGCTCAGGAGCAGACCGGCAAACCGGTTCCGGCCCCGGTACTTGGAATACAGGTTCGTGAACTCGGCCGATTCGCGCACATAGCGCTCGATTTTTTCCAGGCGCCATTGCGACACAATCAGCTTGTGAAAACACTGCTTCTGCTTGATTTCCATGGTAGGGAAGACACAGCCGTCGGAATCAATGCCAACAAACGTGTCGTGCTGCGGCTTAAAATGGATCAGATCTTGCCTGGTGATTTCACGATGTTGGTTCATAAGAACTTCTGCGCATTGAATAACCGTCTCGGCGCCGACTGCGGTGGGCGCCGCCCGACCGGGTGACTTAGGCGGTGTAGGTGGATGCCGCAGTGGGCCCGCCACGGCCGGTCCAGTTGGTATGGAAGACCTGGCCGCGCGGCTTGTCCACGCGTTCATACGTATGCGCGCCAAAGTAATCGCGTTGCGCCTGCAACAGGTTGGCGGGCAAACGCTCAGAGCGGTAACCGTCGTAATAATTCAATGCGCTGCTGAGCGCAGGCGCGGGGATACCGAGCTTCACAGCCGTCTGGATGACGCGCCGCCAGGCGCCTTGCGCCTTCTTGACCGCGTCCGCGAAAAACGGATCGAGCAACAGGTTGACTAAGTTCGGGTTATTGACAAACGCCTCCTTGATCTTGCCCAGGAACGCGGAACGGATGATACAGCCGCCGCGCCACATGAGCGCAATACCGCCATAGTTCAGGTTCCAGCCGGATTCCTTGGCCACGGATCGCATCAGTTGGTACCCTTGCGCGTAGGACACAATCTTGGAGGCATAGAGCGCCTGTTGGAGGTCATCAACGAATTTGGCTTTATTGCCGGCAAACTTGGCGGTCTCGGGGCCGGGGAGAACCTTGGCGGCGGCCACGCGTTCATCCTTGAGGGCCGAGAGACAGCGGGCGAACACGGCCTCACCGATCAACGTCAGCGGCTGACCGGCGTCGAGCGCGGCCATGACGGTCCATTTGCCGGTGCCTTTCTGGCCGGCGGTGTCCAGGATTTTGTCCACCACCTCTTCGCCTTCTTCATTCTTATAACCCAGAATGTCGCGGGTGATTTCGATCAAGTATGAATCCAGTTCGCCCTTGTTCCACGCGGCGAAGACCTCGCACATCTGTTTGTTGGTCATACCCAGACCTTGACGCATGAGTTGGTAGGTTTCGCAGATCATCTGCATGTCGCCGTACTCGATGCCGTTGTGGACCATTTTGACGAAGTGGCCGGCACCATTTTCGCCGACCCAGTCGCAGCACGATTCCCCCTGGTCGGTTTTGGCCGAGATTTTCTGGAAGATCGGCTTTACGAATTCCCAGGCGGAGGGGGAACCGCCGGGCATGATCGAGGGCCCGCGCAGCGCGCCATCCTCGCCGCCCGAGACGCCGGTGCCGATATACCGGAAACCTTTGCTTTCCAAATATTTGGTGCGGCGAGTGGTGTCGGGGAAATGGGAGTTGCCGCCGTCAATGATGATGTCGCCCTTTTCCAGGAGCGGAATCAGCGCTTCAATGAATTCGTCCACCGGCTTGCCGGCCTTGACCATCAACATGATCCGGCGCGGTTTTTGCAGGGCGTTGACCAGTTCCGCGAGCGAATGGGTGCCGACAAAATTTTTACCATGCCCGCGCCCTTTGATAAAATCATCCACTTTCGACACGGTCCGGTTGAACACTGCCACACGGAACCCGTTGCGTTCCATGTTAAGCACCAGGTTCTCGCCCATGACCGCCAGCCCGATCAATCCGATGTCCGCTTGGTTCATTTTGTCTCTCCGTTAGGTAATTGCTGAACGTGTGTTATTGCAGCCTTTCTTTTTAAAAGAAGCGTCCAGGAATGCAAGCAAAAAATATTTTAACTTTATGCTTGCATACGGTATTGATTCCGCATAAATTTAAAACAAATGCATTTGAAGCCTTTTTTTTGCAATTGATGAACAAACGATTGTTTTGAGGTGGCTGCGTGGCAACACTCAAGGATATTGCCCGTCAAACTGGCTTTTCGGTGGCCGTTGTTTCCCGCGCCTTGAACCCGCGGCCTGACCAGCATGCCCGCGTGTCAGAGGCGACGCGGCGCCTGTTAATGCAAACCGCGCTCAAAATGGGGTTCCGCCGGAATCGGATGGCGGAATTCATGCGGCGCGGCGGGTTGCCAACCGTGGGTGTTTTTTTGCCGGCGGTTGCCAACCGGCTGGTGGCCGACCTCGTATTCGGAATCTCGGAAGTATTGGCGGAAGAAGACCTTCCGCTGCAGATTGGATTTGATAACTATGTCGAAGGCTTTCGCAAGTTCATCCGGCGTAATGTGGATCTCGCCCACTCGGGTATCATTTCTTATCCTGCCTTGATTGCCGATCCTGACGTGGAAAAAGAGGTGGCCGCATACCGATCCAAGGGAGGAAAAGTCGTTCTCCTTAATACATCGGTTCGGCTTGACGGTGTGCCAGTCATCTCGATTGACGACCAGCATGGCGGTCGCTTGGCAGCCGAACGCTTGTTGGCGCGTCGTTGTGTCCGTTTTGCCGTTATGGGATCCTATCCTGACCGTAAGCAGGGTTTCCAACAGTTCCTTTCAGCGGCCAAGAGCAAGGCATGCGAATTCAAGAATGACGCATCCGGCTTGCGAGCCTTACCCCGGTTTTGTCGGCAAGCTTCTCCTTCACGGCCGGTCGGGATTTTTGCCGTCACGGATATGCTGGCGTTGCGAGTCCTACGGGCATTATCCGGAACATCCCTCCAGGTAGGCCGCGACGTTATGCTGATCGGATATGACGATTTGGATATGATTTCCGAGATTACGCCGTCGTTGACCACGCTCCATCAGCCCTTTCGGGAAGAGGGGCGTCTGGCGGCGCGCAAGCTGATTCACATGATTAGCGGGGCACAGGAATCCTCGGTTTCGATATTGCCACATTTAGTGATTCGCGAGTCGGCATAAAGGAGGTGTCCTTGCCTTGGCCGATGGCGAATATGGATTAGCGGTTGTTCAAACAGTCAAAACGCAAGAAGTGAAAGGACTACCATGAGCAGGACGATTCGAGTGGGTATTGTGGGGTGCGGCGGTATTGCGCGCGCGCATGTCAATGGCTATAAGGCCGAAAAGGTGCAGTTTGTCGGCATGACGGATGTCAACCGGGAAGCGGCCTGCAAGCTGGCAGAGGAACTGAATCATGTGCCGGTTTATGATGATTATCGTGAATTGATTGAGAAAGCCAAGCCGGAGGTTGTCAGTATTTGTTCGCCGCCGGTAGCTCACGAAGCCGTGGCTAGGTATGCCCTGGAACATGGCGTTCATGTCCTGTGTGAAAAACCTATGGCGTTTGATGCGGCTGCTGCCAGGCGCATGGAGGTCGCCGCCAACAAGGCCGCTGCCCAGCTCATGCCGGCATTCCGCCATCGGTTTATTCCTGGAAATCTGCTCCTGCGCAAGATTGTGGCTTCCGGAAAAATCGGCGATGTGGTGTTTTTCAATAATATCTTCTGCGGTCCGGCCTTTGGCATCGAACACAAGTGGTTTACGAAAAGAAAAATCGCCGGGGGGGGATGTCTTCTGGATACCAACAGTCATTCAGTAGACCTGTTTCGATTCATCGTGGGAGAAGTCATCGGCCAAAAAGCAGTCATGCATCGGCATTTTCAAACAACGGATGTTGAAGATGCTGGTGTTCTGATCGTGAAAGCCAACAATGGTGCGATCGGAACGATGCAGTCTTCCTTTGTGGCCGGGGTGGGGCTGGCATTTATCGACATCATCGGCACGAAAGGCCGTGTGCGCTTTGAGTATGGCAACCATGTCCTGTACCGGCTGACCAAAGACAAAGATTGGACTGTCAAACCAGTAAAAGCCAGCGGCGGGTGGCTGGAACAGATCCGTCATTTTCTTGAGGCGGTCAAAGGCAAACATCCTCTGTCCTGCACCGTGCATGACGGGGTGCGTGACATTGAAATCATAACTGCGGTATATGGCAAAGGAGGGCGTTATAAAACATAAGCCTTATTGATTATTTAATCGGCACATGACAGGCCGCCGGCTGTTCCCTTAAAGCCTTCGGAAATTTTTCAGGAATGATATGCAACCAAAGGCGCGGGCATAGCGGTTACGGGAGCCCAGTCAATCATACCATGTAAAAAGGAAATCGTTTATGAGCAAGCAAATTGGTTTTGTGGATTTCAAGCTGGATAATTTTCATGCGAACACCTATCTCGCGGCGATTCGGAAAGAACTGAGCGGCCGTGGCTTTGCCGTTGCGGGGTGTTATAGCCTGGAGGAGGCAACGGGGCGGCAATGGGCGGAGAAGAACGGCGTTCCCTGCTTCGATTCCGTCGCCAAGCTGGATAAGGTCGTGGATCATTACATGATTCTGGCGCCGTCCAATCCCGAAACGCACTGGGCGCTGTGCAAGAAGGTGTTTCCCATGCGCAAGCCGACATACGTGGACAAGACATTTGCGCCGGACTTCAAGACTGCCGCAAAAATATTTGCGTTGGCCGATAAGTACAGCATCGCCATGCAAACCACCTCGGCGCTACGCTACACGAAAATACAGGCCTATGTCCGCGAGGTGGATGCGGCCAATGTCCGCCACATGGTGGCGTGGGGCGGCGGCGGCTCGTTTGAAGAATATGCGATTCATCCCGTGGAACTGGTCGTCAGCTGTATGGGGCCGGATGCCGAACGCCTCATGCTGCGGAGCGCAGGCAACCAACGGCAGTTGATTATTGACTTCAGCGGCGGGCGCACCGCCGTTATCAACGTGTACCTCAATGCCGCCACGCCCTTTGCGTCCAGTGTCACGACCGACAAGGAAACCAAAATCATCGTCGTTGACGGTGCGCGACTCTTTCTGGATATGGCCGCGGCAATCCTGGATCTGTTTGAGACCGGCAAAGCGACAATTGACCGCGCGGAAAGTCTGATGATCCGGCGGATTCTGGATGTGGCCCTCAAGGCTAAAGCAACCGGAAGATTTATGAAGCTCTAACGCCTTGGCGGGGGCAATCTATAATGAATGGATTCTAAAGTTGCCGGTAACAACCATTGCCATAATTAGATTTACTACGGGCACACATCGTCGTCTTGTCTCCCCTGCCAATCTGTGATAATCAAGCGTTCAGTTGATTGGTTCTCAAAGGCTGGAAACTGTAAAAAACGGCGAATTTAAGTGGTTGTTTCATGCTCACGGTTTCCCATCTCAGCAAATCGTATGGCGCCCGCACCTTGTTCCGCGGCGTGTCGTTTCATGTGAAGGCGTCTGACCGGATCGGGCTGGTCGGACCAAACGGATCGGGCAAGTCCACCCTGTTCCGGCTCATTCTGGGCGACTTGGAACCGGACGAAGGCACGGTGGCTTTCCGGAACCGCGTGGCGTTGGGTTACCTTCCCCAGGAAATTGAGCCCAGCGGTCACGAAACAGTCCTTGAATTGGCTACGACGGTTTCGCCGGAAATCACGACCTTGCGGAATACCTTGCGCACGCAGTTGCCGAACAGCGATGCCTGGCATGCCACCCAGGCCCGGCTGGACGAATGGCGTCTCTACGAACTGGAACCGAAAGCCCAGCGGATCCTGGCCGGGCTGGCCTTCCGCCAATCGGATTTCCAACGTCCGACGGGCACGCTCAGCGGCGGGTGGATCATGCGCGTCCACTTGGCACGCCTGCTGGTGCAGGAACCCGGCCTGCTGATGCTGGATGAACCCACCAACCATCTGGATATCGAATCTTTGATCTGGTTCCAGGATTATCTGCGGACCTATCCCGGCGCCATCCTGATGATTTCCCACGACCGCGAATTGCTCAATCAACTGGTCGGCAGTATTTTTGAAATCGCTCAGGAGCGTATCATCCGCTACCGCGGCAATTACGATGCCTATGTGATCCAGCGTGCCATGCGCCAGGAACAGCAATGGGCGGCTTATAAGAACCAGCAGAAGGAGATCGAGGCCCTCCAGCGGTTTGCCGACCGCTTCCGCGCCAAGGCCACCAAGGCGTCCCAGGCCCAAAGCAAACTGAAGCAAATTGAACGCATGCAAAAAATTGAGGCGCCCGCCGCCGCGGATCGAACGATCGCGTTTCATTGGCCCCAGCCGCCGCGGACCGGGCTGAAAGTTGCCACGCTGACCGATGTCCATCAGGCCTACGGTCCAGTCTTGGTGTACCAGGGATTGAATGTGAGCGTGGAACGCGGCCAGCGCACCGTGCTCGTTGGGCCGAATGGCTCGGGTAAATCCACCCTGCTGAAACTGCTGGCCGGTGCGATCCCGGTTCAGGGCGGCAGCCGCGAACTCGGCCTGCACGTTAAGGTCGGTTACTATGCCCAGCATCGCATTGATATGCTCAACGCTGGACGGACGGTGCTGGAGGAAGTGCTCGATGTGTCCCATCCGGTGGGCGAACAAACCGCGCGGTCTGTCCTGGGCTCATTTCTGTTTCGCGGCGATGACGTGTTCAAGCGTGTCTCCGTGTTGAGCGGTGGCGAAAAGAGCCGGCTGGCCCTTGTAAAACTGTTGCTCAACCCGCCGAATTTCCTGCTGATGGATGAGCCTACCACCCATCTCGACATGGCCAGTATTGAGGCCCTGATCGGCGCCCTCCGGCAGTATAAAGGCACCCTGCTGTTCATCAGTCACGATGTGTATTTCATCCGATCCATTGCCACCACCGTTTTGCATATCCATGCGGGACGGCTTACGCCGTATGCCGGTGATTACCAGTATTATCTCGATCGGTCGCAGGCACTCTCCGAACGGGGCGTCCTGACGGCCGGCGGCCGATTGGCCGGTGGCCCATTGGCCGATGCCCGTCCAGCCGAACTGGATGGTCCTACGCGCAAAACCCAGCGGCGCCTTGAGGCGGAAACCCGGCAGGCGTGCTCGAAAAGGCGCCGGGAACACGAAAAGAAACGTTCCGGCCTGGAAACGGATATCGAGCGTTTTGAAACGCATCAGAAAACGCTGACCGCCCAATTGGAAAATCCGGACACCTACACCACGCCCGGCAAGCCGATGGAGCTGAACCGCGAACTAATGCAGGTGGTGGAATCCCTGAAGATCCTGTACGCCGAGTGGGACCAGATGGCCGCCAGCTCATAAATCAATTTCTGGCCCAGTTGCGCTTGGCCGGTATTTTCGGCGTGCATTTGAGCGCGCGAGAGGATAATATGCAGTTGCTTGTCTCGGACTCTGCGGGGTGATTATATATGCATTTCCAATTCAAACGCATTCTGGTGACCGGCGCGACCGGTTTTTTAGGGCATCATATCGTTCCTGCCCTGCGCGCGTCGTTTGACGCCGAAGTCATCGGTGTGGGGCGCAAAGATTATGATCTGCTCAAAGCCGGCCAATCTGAAGTTATGCTTGCGGACATTAAGCCCGATGCGGTCGTTCACCTGGCCGCCAGGGTGGGGGGGATTGTCGCCAATATAAAATATCCGGCCGAATTTTTTTATCAGAATGTAATAATTAACACGGCTCTATTTCATGCTGCTTATAAGGCCGGGGTCAAGAAGCTACTGACATTGATGGGCGGCTGTTCCTATCCGGCCATGGCATCATCACCCATTGGCGAAGATCAAATGTGGGATGGGTATCCTCAAGCCGAAAGCGCAAGTTATTCGGTGGCCAAGAAAATAATATTGGTTAAGTCGGCGACCTACCGCCAGCAATACGGA
>JBDRSI010000192.1:0-3154 GCA_043825055.1 Verrucomicrobiota bacterium | reverse complement strand
GGCTTCGGAGGGTTCCGCAAAGATGCCCCGCGGCTTGCCGCGGGGAGCTTCACTTTGTTTGCGTTGCGTCTTTTAGTTTGCCCAGCACCCGTTTAGCCAACAAATTTATTTCCCATTTCAAGCCAAACTGGTTTTTAGATTCCGTGGCAAGCGACCAGACCAACTTTCCGTTTTTGACATCAAACAGCCTGGATTCCACGGTCATGACCGCGTTCGTCATCAGGTCCGGCGGATCATAATTATCCTTCCAGGAGTGTTGTAAAAATCCCGACAGATTCATTAAAACGGGGGGCGCATTGTCGGCCGCAGTTTCCGTCCGTTGCTTGCTGTTGACCATGCGGATCACCAGGATGCCATCGGCGCCCACGGCCGACGCAAGCGAAGCTAACTGGCCGGTTGTGTTTTCATTCAGACTGGGCACCAGGATATAACTGCGGGTAACCATCGGCCCCATGTTGCTTATCTGCCAGGCGAATTCGTCTTCGAACATGCGGCGGGTCTGATCCTGCTTGAAGAGTGCCATTACCATGAGATGCCCGAATCTGGTATCGGCGCTGTCCGTGTTCCGCCACTCATTGAGCACTTTTGTGGTAGTGCAGGCGGCGAGCAAGAGCAGGCCCATGGCCAGACAGGATAATTTTGTGGTCATTTGTATTTTCATAAGTAATCTCTGAAAGCGGTCAGCGTTCCTTGGTCCCGTATAGGAGTATGTCGACGCCTAATATCAGGCTGTATTCTGCCGCCCAATCATTTTCAGCCCGCCACTCAACACTCGGTTTGATCAAATAGTAGAGCCACTCCTTGTAAAGGTGATTGCGGTAAACAAGCGTCAATTCGTAAGACTCAACGATGTGCAGGCCGCCGAGCACCGAGAATCGAAAACCTGCGCCCTGCGCGATGTCACTGCAATCGGCCAGCCGCCCGAAAACGGACTCGTCAAACAGTTCATGCGCATAACCACTGATCAAAGTCAACTCCCAATCCCAGCCCTTCAGGTAATCACCGTCGGGCGGTGGGAGTCCGGCCGCTTCCGCGTCCTGCCGTTCCTGGTCCAACTTGTCCATATCGTCCTTGTACCGGGCGCGGCTCAGCTTCAGCGAGGCGATGGGCCGTATCATCCAGTGATTGACCCACCGGCTAAACATCAAGCTGCTGGTTTCATAGATGCCATCATCACTTTCCCAGCCGATTTTCTGTTCCGGATATACACCCCATGTGTACAGGCTATAACGGGGGTCCCAGGTTACGTAAGTGTAAATGGATGGCAGCCATTTCAGGCGCACACCGAAGGACGTATCAATATCCTTGAGCATTCCCCGTCTGAGGCCTACGCGGAAACCGCTCATGCCCTGGTTGGCGTCCTGGCCGGGCAGGGCCATGGGATCGAGCGTCGAGATCGTCAGCCGGAGCCGTTTTTCGGCGTTCGGCATATGAATTTCGCTCTCGGTATCAGCCAACGGCCTGAGTGCGAACTTGTTGGTATGCGCAAAATAATCCGCTTCGACCTGCAAGCCGAGCCTGAGCTTGGCCGACTTGAAGGGCACGCGATCTTTGGGGTCGTTTATGAACCAGTTATCCGCGTACTGGATATTTTGTTCGGTTGTAGCATTGGCCGTGTCGTGCAGCCAGTCAAGTCTTTGTGGCCAGTTAGTGGCCGTGAACCAGGAGTTGGTGCTGGCAACAATCAGGGGAATAGGGGAGTTGGATTCAACGGCCGTGGCTTGCGTAGCTGCCGTAGCGCTCCCCGTCTCAGGAATTGGAGCAGGCGAAGGCACAGGCGCCGGCCGGACATCCTCGGCCATGGCCATCTGAAGCATGCCGGAGCAGAACAGGATGGCGTATGCGATATAATAGCGAAAAAAGCCGCTCATCATCGAATAATTGCCCGGTTCCGACTGCTGTTTATCAAATCAGAAATCAAGAATCAGCAATCATAAATAGATTTGCGCTTGCCTGACATGAGTAGCTTTGATAAATAACATACGGTGTCTGACACGTCGATATCAAAAAAACTACGTCAAAGGGATAAATCCATGGCCGATAAACAAAGCACCGCCATCTCGCCGACGCGGGCGGAAGACTATCCGGAATGGTACCAGCAAGTGATTCGCGCCGCCGACCTGGCGGAGCTCTCGCCCGTGCGTGGGTGCATGGTGATCAAGCCCTGGGGTTACAGTATTTGGGAAAATATCCAGCGCGTGCTGGATGGCCGGTTCAAGGCCACCGGGCACCGCAACGCTTATTTCCCGCTCTTCATTCCGTTGAGTTTCCTGGAAAAGGAAGCCAAGCACGTGGCGGGCTTTGCCAAGGAATGCGCCGTGGTTACGCATCATCGCCTGGAGCTTTCGCCGGAAGGCAAGCTTGTGCCCGTGGGCGAACTTGACGAACCGCTGGTGGTGCGGCCAACTTCAGAAACCATCATTGGCGCCATGTTCGCCAAGTGGGTGCAGTCCTATCGCGACCTGCCGCTCCTGATCAACCAGTGGGCCAACATCGTGCGCTGGGAGATGCGCACGCGCATGTTTTTGCGGACCACGGAATTCCTGTGGCAGGAAGGCCACACTGCCCACGCCAGCGAGGCGGAAGCCCGCGAAGAAACTGCGCGCATGCTGAAAGTCTATGCCGAGTTCGCCGAACGCACCATGGCCATGCCGGTGATCATGGGCGAAAAGACAGAATCTGAACGCTTCCCCGGTGCGGTGGCCACTTACAGCATCGAGGCCATGATGCAGGACCGCAAAGCCCTGCAGTCGGGCACCTCTCATTTCCTGGGCCAGAATTTTGCGCGCGCCTGCGAGATCAAATTCCTGGACGCCAACGGCCAGGAAAGCCTGGCTTGGACCACTTCGTGGGGGGTCTCCACGCGCCTGATCGGCGGACTCATCATGACCCATAGCGACGACGATGGACTCATCCTGCCGCCGCGCCTGGCGCCGGCCCACGTTGTGATCCTGCCGGTCATTCATAAGGACGCCGACCGCACCAGTGTCCTGCAATATTGCGACCGCGTGGCCGCGGAACTGCGTGCTGTTTCCTATGATGGCCGCCCGCTGGTGGTGGAAGTGGATGTGCGCGAAGGGCGGGGTGGGGATAAGGTATGGGGCTGGATCAAGAAGGGCATTCCCGTGCGCCTGGAAGTCGGTCCGCGTGATAT
>JBDRSI010000191.1:0-4252 GCA_043825055.1 Verrucomicrobiota bacterium | reverse complement strand
TGATTAGGCCTGATCGTTCCAAATCTATCGCGGATTATGGACAACCGGCATGATGACAGAAGGCCCAACTCAACCCCGTCGGGGTCGCGTCATTAACCATGAACCATCAACCATCGCCCATCATCCACGCTATTTTCGTTTAAGCTTCAATTGATTCAGCATGCCCCACGGGATCGTTTGACGAGTCTTGGCACAGGCACAGGACGCCTTATTCAAATTAGCCCCGCACTGGACGCACAGCCCCCGACACGCCCCCGAACACACAAAATTCATCGGAAGAGCGAGAAGAATAGCTTCGCGGATATCGGCAGTCAAGTCTATTAATTCATTGGCGACGCTCAGCGGATATGAGCACGCAAAATCTTCATCCCGAATAGTCTGGGTACAGCATTCCCCACACCGCGCACATCGGCCGCGGACATCCACTTCAAGCACGCCGCGTACCAGCAGGTCGGCGGCAAAGCGCTGGGCGGTCAGCGCATAGCGCACATCGCCGATTACCTGGAACTGGGTCTCCTGGGGCAACTCCAGGATGGCAGAGGGCTCCTCGCCGGTAAACCGCCGGGGACGCTGACGCACCTGGCCGGTTTCGATATTCATAAACCTTCCCTCCGTACACGGGAACAGAACAGCCCTCTACGGCGCGAATTTCTGTTTCAATGCCGCGTGAACGAAGCTCGGCACAAACTTGCTGGTATCCCCGCCCAAGGACGCAATTTCACGGACCACGCTGGAGCTGATGTAACTGTAACTTTCGCGCGGCATCATGAACAGGACTTCCACGTCCGGCGCCATTTTGCGGTTGGTCAAGGCCATCTGAAACTCATACTCGAAATCGGAAAACGCCCGCAAGCCGCGGATGATCACACGCGCGCCGATCTGCCGGACATAATCCACCAGTAGGCCGGTGAATTCGACCGCCTCCACGTTCGGCATGGTTGCCGCGAGACTGCGGGCCATCGCCATGCGCTCCTTGATTGAAAACAGGGTGTCTTTCCGCGCGCTCACCGCCACCGCCAGGATCAAATGATCAAACAACCGCGCGGCGCGATGCACCACGTCCACGTGACCCAGGGTCAGCGGATCAAACGAGCCCGGATAAACTGCCATTTTTTTCATGGGATTGTCTTTCGGTCGCCGGTCGGCGTCATATAGTTAATTTGCGTTTCACCGTAAATCCGGCGCTTGAGCTGTTGCCAGCCTTCCCTAGTCACCGCCGGAACATGCACGGACTGTTCCATGACCAGTAATCCACTGCTTTTTAAGATAGACCGCCCGGTCAGTGCTGACAAGATTTTTTTCAGCCAGCCGCCGTCCCGGTCATAGGGCGGATCGGCAAAAATCAGGTCGTAGGGCGCGTCGCCCCCGCCCCGCTCCAGGAATCGCAGGGCATCCGCGGATACGACGGCCGCGCCCCGATCGGGACCGCAGATGGTTGTAACATTCTCGCGGAGCACCGCCAGGACCCGGCGGTCGTTTTCCACCCAGATGACCGAGGCGGCTCCGCGGCTTAAAGCCTCCAGCCCATAAACCCCCGTGCCGGCAAACAGGTCCAGTGCCCGGGCGCCGGGCACACGGTCAGCCAGCGACGAAAAAACCGCCAGCCGCACCCGGTCCTGAGCAGGGCGAACATCCCCGCGCGGCACCTTGAGCTGGCGTCCCCGCCATTCCCCGGCTGTGATGCGAATGGCCATGCCGCGCAACTCCGATCGAAATGTGAATTCACCCTGCTACCCGTTCGAGTTAAACAATTATTTCACGGGATCGCGCCGGTTGACAAGCATAGAATCAGGGAGAATATTATTTCATTCCAGTCTTGCTTTCAATCATCTGCTTTGGCAGGCTCTGGCCATGCTTATTGCACGGCTTAGCATCGTTCTGCTAATGTTCAGCGCCTATTGCCCCGGCATGGCCCAACCCGCCCGTTCGACCCTCGCTATTCGCCAATCAAAGGTCCTGGTTGAATTTTTCTATACGATGGGATGCGACGAATGCCGGGAAATAGAAGATGAAGTATTACCCCAATTGCAGGAATTGATGGGAACAAGCCTTGATCTGCGCAAGTATGATATTCTGAATCCAACCAATTATCTGCACCTGGCCACACTGCATGCAAAGTCAGGCGTACACACGACCGAGCGCGTGTCCATCTACGTAGATGAACGCATTCATATGGGCGGGCTGAAGGCGATCAAGGCAAAACTCATTCCGACCGTGGAGGCGGCGTCGCTGGCGCGGACGGAGGACGGAGGACAGACACCGGACACCAGACACCAGACACCAGACGACGGAACAGAGAAGCAAACGCCCAACGCCCAACATCGAACATCGAATGAAGAGGGGGTGCCGGACGATGGCCCAGGGGAGCGCATTCTTCACAAGCGTCTGGGCTCGATGACCGTGGCCACCGTGGCGCTGGCCGGATTAATTGACGGATTGAATCCCTGCGCTTTTGCCACGCTTATTTTCTTCATTACCCTGCTGGCCGTGGCTGGAAAACGCGGAGGAGAAATGCTTGCCGTCGGTATTGGTTTTTGCACTGCGGTTTTTCTAACGTATTTTCTGCTGGGGTTCGGCGTTTTCCACGTCATCCAGAAGCTCACGGCCTTTCACCTGGCCAGCGAAGCGTTACGCTGGGTAATGGTTGCCGTATTGACGGGGCTATGTCTGCTTTCGTTCAAAGACGCCCTGGCTTTTGGAAAAACCGGCCAGGCTCGCGCGGTTATCCTGCAACTTCCGGGCACTATTCGAAAGCGGATTCATGGCATCATGCGGAGCCCTTTGACGGCCCGCCGATTGTTCCTGGGCAGTTTTACCATCGGCTGGCTGGTTACCCTATTGGAAAGCCTATGCACGGGACAGTTTTATGTGCCCGCCCTGGTATACTTGAGCTCTCAGGCGACGGTAGGCCGACAAGCACTGGGTTTGCTGACCCTTTACAACGTGATGTTCGTAATCCCGCACGTGGTGGTGTTTGCGGCGGCTTACCGCGGCGTCACGAACGAACGCCTACTGGCCTGGAGCCGGGCGAATGCGGTTTGGAGCAAAGTCTTGCTGGGCCTCGGCTTCGCCACCCTGGCCGGACTAATGGTGTGGCTATAATTTTAATGCGAGTTGTTTTTTGATGTTGACAAAGCAACCGGGGGATGTAACAATTCAAGCATATATGTTGCATGTGTATGCATGAGCAATAACGGTTGTAATTCTGAAAGGAGGTGACGCGCAACCTAAGAGTGGTGAATGCTTGGTAAGTAAACAGTTATTTCGTCTTAATCATGACATGTAATGAAGGGAAAGAAATGAAACGTTATTCGATATTATTGTGTCTCGCGTGTGTGATCGGAATGGTCAGTGGCGCGGTGGCGCAGGCCCCCCAGTCCCCGGCCTATCCGTTCCAGCTCTCGCTTGTCAGCCCGGTCGCAATTCTCAGCGACAGTTCGTCGGTCAACGGCCTGCGGATCAACCTGATCTACGGCGCCAATGAAAACGTGACCGGCGTTGACCTGGGTATTGCGAACCAAGTTAACAACGACCAGAAAGGCCTGCAATTTGGTATCGTTAACATGGTGGGCGGCAACGTCACCGGCGGTCAATTGGGCGGCATAAACTTTGTCGCCGGTAATGTCTCCGGCGGAACGATGTCGTTCATTAACCTGATCGGCGGCAATGTCTCCGGTGTGGAAGCCGGACTGATCAACTTGACCAGCGGGAACCTGTCTGGCTATGATTACGGCATCCTGAACCTGGTAGGCGGGGACGTCGCGGGCTTGGAAATCGGCTTGCTCAACTTGGCTGGCGGCAGTGTGGCCGGCGGCCAGGTAGGCGGCATCAATGTCGCCGGCGGCGCGGTTGACGCTCAGTTCAGCTTCGTTAACGTTGGCATGGAAGGCGCCTGCTGGCAGACCGGACTGATTAACTGGGCCGACAAGTTGGAAGGCGCCCAGTGGATTGGCCTGAATTTCGCCAATGAAGTCAAGGGTCTCCAGCTTGGCGTGATCAACTACACGGCCATACTGGATGGCCTGCAGATCGGCGTCATCAATATCGCCAGTGGCAAAGACAGCATCTGGAAAGTGCTGCCCATTGTTAACGCGAATTGGTAACCTGGCCTGAATGCATAAATCGTATGCGAGCATGTGGCCGCGACCTCTGCGTCGCGGCCACATTGCTTTTTAGGCTCGCTCTATATGTGAGTTATGATTTTGTCGGCAAATTCCGAGCATTTCAACAGCGTTGCCTTGTCCATCAGCCG
>JBDRSI010000190.1:0-2136 GCA_043825055.1 Verrucomicrobiota bacterium | reverse complement strand
TTAAAGTCTATAGCCATTATTTTAGATTTCATTGGTGTGTAGCCCATATCGAGATGCTTCGCTACGCCCTGAAGTTAAGCGAAGCGCATACTTCAGGGCTACGCTCTGCATGACAAGCCTCAAGGATGAAATAAATATCAGAAAAATGTCATTCTGATGCCGCCTTTGCGACAGAAGAATCTCGTTTTCCGATTTGGGCAACACGCCCTCAAAGGAGTCCCCTATGTTTTCCATCATGCTGAAATCAAAATTGCACATGGCATGCATCACGCATGTCATGCCGGAATATGAAGGCAGTCTGACAATTGACCGCAACCTGATGGATGCGGTTAAGCTGTTGCCTTATGAAAAGGTGCTGGTCTCGAACATGGCCAATGCCAACCGGTTTGAAACGTATGCCATCCCAAGTAAAGCCGGAGACGGCATGATCTGCTTGAACGGTCCGGCCGCGCGCCTGGGCGCCGTGGGTGACCGGCTGGTGATCCTGGCATTCGGCGCGGTTCCGACAGACGAAGCCCGCCGGCATCGCCCCCTGATCCTGGTGCTGGACGACCGAAACCAACCTGCCGGTCCGCTGCGTGAAACCTGAAACCAGAGGTCAGAGATCAGAAGTCAGAGGTCAGATGGAATACATGCCTCATTTCCGGCTTGTACCCATCCGATGGCTGATCTTTGACTTCTGACCTCTTGTCCGCAATCAGGCAGTCTTGCGATCCATGTCCTCCGGTGCATAGTGCTCGTCAATGACCGTCTTGGTAATCTGGCATGCGCGCGCCTGTGACTGCATGGGCGCTTCGTACATGATATCCAGCATAACCCGTTCCAGGATGGAACGCAGGCCACGGGCGCCCGTCCGCTTGCACACGGCCAGGCGGGCCAGCTCCCGCAGGGCCGCGGGCGCAAAGGAGAGCTTGATATTTTCCATGGCCATCAGTTTTTCGTACTGGCGGACCATGCTGTTCTTTGGCTCCGTAAGCACCCGCACCAAGTCATCTTCCGATAATTCGTTCAGCGCCACGACCGCCGGCAAGCGTCCCACAAATTCCGGGATCAGGCCGTACCGGATCAGGTCTTCAGGTTCCACGGCATGAAGCAGGTTGCGAAATTCCGGACGGCGGCGGTCTGCTACGCCCGGTCCCGCCCCGGCATGCGGCCGGATGAACCCGATCGCATGCGATCCCGCCCGGCGGCGGACAATATCCTCCAGCCCGACAAAGGCACCCCCGCAAATGAAGAGAATGCCCTCGGTATTGATCTTGATGAACTGCTCCTGGGGATGCTTACGACCCCCGTGCGCCGGCACATTGGCTACGGTGCCTTCCAGGATTTTCAAGAGGGCCTGTTGAACGCCTTCCCCAGACACGTCGCGCGTGATGGAAACATTTTCGGCCTTGCGCCCGACCTTGTCAATCTCGTCAATATACACGATGCCCCGCTCCGCGCGGGCCACATCCATGTTGGCGGCCTGAATCAGGCGCAGGAGTACATTTTCAACATCCTCGCCGACATAGCCGGCCTCCGTAAGCGGGGTGGCATCCGAAATACTGAAGGGCACATCAAGCAGGCGCGCCAGGGTCCGCGCCAGGAGCGTTTTGCCACTGCCCGTCGGCCCGATGAGCAGGATGTTGCTTTTCTGAATTTCGACGCCGGCCAGCGGATCGCTCTTGGGAAAATGGGCGCCCTGATTCAAACGCTTGTAATGGTTATGCACTGCCACGGAAAGCGACTTCTTGGCGTATTCCTGGCCAATCACATACTCATCCAGGAACGCCTTGATTTCATGCGGCTTGGGCACCTTGAGCGCCGGCATACCGGCGGCAACGGCCGCACCGGCGGCAACGGCCGCATCGGCGCCTGGGGCCGACGAACCTTCGCTCAGAATCTTGCGGCTTAGTTCGACGCAGGCATCGCAGATGTTGGAGCCCGGCCCCACGAGCAATTGATTGACCTGGTTCCGGGCGCGGCCGCAGAAAGAACAAGTGGGCATTGTGCGTTTGGCCATTTTCATCTCCGCTGAAATAAATGTAGAATTAAGAATGCAGAATGACAGCAATACAATTCGATACGAAATGCAGAAATAATGCGAAATCACGCAGCCACCCCTGCATTTCAAGTTATGAATATCAGCGAAAAACT
>JBDRSI010000189.1:0-11680 GCA_043825055.1 Verrucomicrobiota bacterium | reverse complement strand
GGAAGAAAGTCAAGCCGCCTTTGTCGGTAACATCCCTGGACGCTCTGGAATGCCGCTACATGATCATAAAAAAGTGCTGGAAAAAGTTGCGCCATCCCGTCATCTCAAAACTAAGCATCGGGGATGATATCAACATATTGTCATTTCCCGCCGAGACAGTGGTGGAGTATCAGCTTTACGCACAATCGCTTACCCCCGAAAAGTTCCTGGCCTGTGCCGCATACGGGGAAGACTCGTACATGTATATTCCAACGGCAAAAATGTTTGCGGAGAAAGGCTATGAACCATCCGCGGCAATCGCCTCCCCAGAAGTCGAAGAAAGATATAAGGAAGCCATTTGCAAATTATTGACAAATAAAGGATAATAGTCGAAACACAGGATTTCCACTATGATATTTCGGAAAATTTTGCTTTGGTGGAGTTCCTGATTGTCGGGCTCAAAACAGGGAAGGAAAATTTTATGAAAGCTTTTATCGGGACCGATCTCGAAGGCGCATCAGGGATAATCAGTTTCGAGGACCAATGCAGCAGGAACGGCAGGTATTACGAAGAAGCAAAAAAAATGCTTACTTCGGAAGTCAATGCCGCGATCGAAGGGCTCCTGGATGCTGGCGTCGGCAAAATCACCGTAAGTGACGGACACGGCTGCGGGGCAATTTCGCTGAACGACCTGAACCCTGAGGCAGAACTGTTACACGGAAGTCCCCGCGGTAAATCATGGATTCACAGAGTGAAGGAATATGATTTTTCACTGATGATAGGACAGCACGCGATGTCGGGAATTGAAGAAAGGGCATGTCTGCACCACACACAGAGCCATATCGCAATCGAGTATTATAAACTGAATGGAAAAATGATCGGGGAAATAGCACAGTTCGCATTGAACTGCGGCGCAGTCGATGTGCCGTTGATTTTTCTCAGCGGAGACCTTTGGGCTTGCAGGGAGGCCGAAGACCTCATCCCGGGAATAACGACCGTGCCAGTCAAGGAAGGCGTCAGCAGGACTGCCGCCATATCATACCATCCCAAAAGAAACGCAAAGGCAATACGAGAGGGAGTTGCCGAAGCCGTCAAAAAACATCTCAAAAAACCAGTCGCACCGCTCAAGTGGCAAGGCCCATTCACGTTGGAGAAAAAATATCTGTCTTATGAATATGCACAACACTCTTCCGGAGAAAAAACATCCCCGACAACCGTACAGTTGCGCTCAAAAAATATCCTGGACATAATCTATGCCTGAACATAACCGGCATCAAAACCCGTATAAAAAATATCCGAAATTATGACAGTAACGCTGATGTTCGTGCAAGATTCAGGCATAAAGCGACTAGGCCGCGGACGGATTGGACGGCATTCATTTTGCGGGATAGCCCACGGGCTGAGTCAGGATAACCTTCTGTTCCGGCCGCAACTTCATTTTGGCGGCCAACGCGGGTTTATCCACCATCCCGATCACAACCGTGGCCAGGCCTTCCGACGCGCAGTAAAGATAAACATTTTGGCTGACAAAACCAGTGTCCGTGGCCGCATAAAAGACCTTGTCGCTCTCTGATCTGCGTCCCATCCGCTCCGCGTCCACAACAAAGATGAGCACTACCGGCGCCATTTGCACAAAGGCTTGTTTCCCGGCCGCTTTGCGGACGTCTTCCTGGAGGACGGGCTCCAGTTTATGCTCCTTGACTTCATACAGGAACACCCCCTCAGCGGTGGCCACATAAACATCAATTTCCTGGAGGTTGGAAGCCGTGGGCGCCGTGCGCTTGCCGGAATCCGGCCGATTAATCCCGCAGGCGGCCCACAATAGGTTGGACAGTTCCTGAAGTGAAAGCTTTTTATCCGGGCTGATATTGCGGCGCGACTGCCGGTCCTTGAACACCTGCATCAGCGGCCGGCCCTTATCCATCTGCGGCGCAGGCAACACCACCGGCTTGAGCGGTTCCGCCGCGGCCACAGTCCACACCAACCCCAGCATGATGACAATCCCACACATAGTTTTCATCTGAGCCTACCTCCTTTAAAAATCTTGCTCTTTACCCAATGGGTGTTAGCATATATCCGAATTCATTCCGTTAGAAAAGGATAATCTTATGATCAAGCGCTACCAACTCATTGACACCAAAGTCGTCGAAGCCGGGGAAGGACAGCAGGGGCAGATCATCGTCTATATCAACCCGGACGAAACCGAAAAAAAGCACCTGCTGGAGGATTACAAGCTTGACGAACACACGCTGAATTCGACCCTCGATCCCGACGAAATCTCGCGGCTGGAATTTGAGCCTGATCACGTGGCCATGATTTTCAAGCGTCCGAAAAACTACTCTTCCAAGGACAACTTCCTGTTCAAGGTCGCTTCCATGGGAGTGTTTTTGTTCAAGGATCGCCTGATCGTGCTGTTGACCGACGATATCCAGCTTTTCACGGGCAAACTGTTTACGCGGGTCACCTCGCTTTTGGACGTGACCCTGCGGCTGATCGGGCGCACGATTTACCACTTCATGGAGCACTTGAAAGTGATCAACATGATCACCGACTCGCTGGAGCAGAAAATCAACACCGCCATGGAAAACAAGTACCTGATCAACCTGTTCACCCTTGAAAAAAGCCTGGTCTATTACCTGGCGGCCATCAACAGCAATTCCATGCTGATCGAAAAAATGAAGAATAGCGCCGCCAAGTTGGCCATGACCCCGAACAACCTGGAATTGCTCGACGATGTAACCATCGAAAGCAAACAGTGCGCGCGCCAGGCTGAAATTTATTCCAGCATTCTGGCCAGCCTGATGGACGCCCGGGCATCCATCGTCAGCAACAACATTAACGTGCTGATGAAGACCCTGAACATCATTATGATCGGCATCATGGTGCCGACGCTGGTGTTCGGCATCTTCTCCATTAACGTGGAGATTCCGCTCGACGAACGCAATCCCTTTTATTTTTGGTTCATTATGGGACTGGCGAGTATCTCGATGCTCGCTTTCTTGTTCCTGTGGAAACGCAAGAGCGATCGCCATTTTCATTCCCGCTCCTGATCACGGCGAGGATTTCCATCGATAGGGGACATCCATCCTTTTTTTAAGTTGATTATGATTAAATACAAAAGCCGAATCACGAGCCATGGAAACCGTCAGCTGGAACTGCAGGTGGTGTATCCGTTGTCGCGCAGCGCGAAGCGCAAGCGATACGAGATCGATCTGTACATGTTCAATCCGTATCAGCTCGGCATCACCCATGATCGGTACGGCACCGCCCGCTTTCTACGGGACATGCGATCCTACACGCGGTACGAGGCGGCCCTGATTTCGCTGGCCAAACTGGCCGACCCCGCCTGCGCGCTGAGCCCGCTGACACGCATTTTTGACATGCTCAAGGACGCCTCCATGGCGCGCGACATCAGCGAGAAAGCCGTGCTCCATGAATTGCGCGGGCTCAGCAGCATGTACCACAACCAGCTTGGCGAAACCCGCCATGTGCTGATATCCATGCTCAAATCCGGCGCGCACACGGAAGACGTCCTGGAAAGTCTGGCGCCTTTACTCCATGACGCAGATACCTTCCTGACGCGGTTCCACTCGCTCCGTCCGCTGTTCATGGATCCGCGTTTGCACGATGACAGTCGCCTGGCACTGGATTGGGCCGACGAGTCCATCAGCCTGACGACCGAAAAAACATTTATGCGTCTTTACGAGCTGTTCCGTCAATCGCAAGGACTGGCGACGGCGGCGATCGCCGTGCGGGAACGGCTCGAACGGGAACAACAGCACCGCCAAGACCATAATTATCCCACCGTGGCGGACGCGTCGGCCCCGACCGCCAACGAATATTATTTGTATCGCGACGGCCAATTGAAGAAATGGATGGAGGCCTTCATGTTCATGAGTTGCGATCCGGCCAACACCCTGACGCGGTTCGCGCAAATCTTCATGGGCGTGGCTGCGGGCACGGCCATGGGGTTTGCCGTGCTCGTCGCTTTTTTCGCCACCCGCCTTTTCACGATTTACAGCCTCCCTTGGGCGGTCATAATCATCTTGGCCTATATCGTCAAGGACCGCATCAAGGAGATCATGCGCAACGCTATGATCGCCTGTCTTCCCAAACTGGTGGCCGACCAGATCAACGATCTGATTGACCCGGCCAACAACGCCAAGGTTGGCGTAACCCGGGCGCGAGTGCGCTTTTGCGCGCCCGGCGACGTACCCGAGATGGTCCGGCAGCTCCGTCGTCTGCAAGGAAATCCTTTCACGGCCATGATCCCGCCGGAGAACGTGATTCATTTTCACAAGGACGTGTATATCGACAGCGCCCGGTTTATGCGCAGTCACCGGCGGCTGGAGGCCCTGGCGGACATCATGCGGTTCAAGCTCGACGCCTGGTTGGACAACATGGACGATCCGGTCAGCACCCTGCACCGGCTTAACGGCGACACGCTTGAGAATGTGCCGGCCCAGCGCGTCTATCACATCAATCTGATCGTCGGCCTCTCCGAACAGGGCCATGACGGCTCGTCCACCTATTTCCGCTACCGCCTGATTCTCACCCGCGAAGGCATCGTCCGAATCGAGGAAGTGGAGATCTGAGTAGTTATAATTATGTTTGCCCTGCCTCCAGACTGGTTGAATCCGGACCCCTGGCTGAACCGGATACGGAACGCCGATGCGCGCGTCGTGCGTCAGGCCCTGATGGCTGAATGTCCCGGCATCGCCGAATTGGCCGTGCTCCTGTCGCCCGCCGCCGGGGAAGCGCTGGAACGGCTCGCGGTCCGCGCCCAGCTCATTACACGCCGGCAGTTCGGACGCACGATTTTGCTCTATGTGCCGCTCTACCTTTCTGATTTCTGCAAAAACGGTTGTGTGTACTGCGGGTTCGCCGCCGATCGCCGCCGGCCGCGCCGGCGGCTGGAGCGCGACGACATCATCGCGGAAATGGATACCCTGAAAGCAATGGGGTTCGAGGAGATTTTACTCCTCACGGGCGAACGCACGCCGCACGCCGATTTCGATTACGTACGCGCGTCCGTGGCCCTGGCCGCGGAACGCTTTGACCTGGTGACCGTCGAAGTCTTTCCCATGACACGCGCGGAATACCATGCCTTGGCCGCGGCCGGCTGTACGGGCATGACGATGTACCAGGAAACCTATGACCCCGTTGTGTATGAACAGATGCATCGCTGGGGCCCGAAGCGCGATTATCAATGCCGACTGGAAACACCGGCGCAAGCACTGGCCGCCGGTCTCCGAACGGCCGGACTGGGCACGCTCCTGGGCCTGGCCGATCCAGTTAGGGACGCGCTCGCGCTGTTCCAGCACGTTCAAACCCTGCGGAAGCAATACTGGCGGGCCGGTATTTCGGTCTCGTTCCCGCGCATCCGGCCCCAGTTCGGCGGATTTACCCCTCCGTTTCTGGTCAGCGACCGGTTTTTGACGCAGATGATTTGCGCGTTCCGTATTTGCATGCCCGATTTGCCCTTAACCCTTTCGACGCGGGAGTCCGCCTGGTTCCGGGACGGCATCGCGGGCATCGGCATTAACAAGATGAGCATCGCCAGCCGGACCACGGTCGGCGGCTACCATGACGGGAGCGCGGCGGACGACGGCCAATTCAAGGTCAGCGACAACCGGTCTATCGAAGCCTTTTGCGCCATGCTGAAAAGCAAGGAACTTGAACCGGTGTTTAAAAACTGGGACGCTGTGTATCGCGACGTCGCGCAGTCAGCCTGAATTGTATTTCAATGGGGAATACTCAGGTCAGTGTTCAGTGTTCAGTGTTCGGTGTTCAGAGGAGCATGATCAATGAAATAGTGTGGTGCGTCCGAAATTTCTTAACAGCATTTGGAAAGCATATCATTCCGAGCGCAGCGCGGAATCTCTTTCGTAGCCAACAGGTTGGAGATCCCTCGCTGCGCTCGGGATGACAGATTCGCAAGTATGGCGAGCCATACACCGAACACTGAACACCTTGTAAGCAGTTGCACCTCATGAACACTAAATCCCTTCACACTGATCGCATGCGGCGATTTCAGCAGGCCGGGCTTTACCTGGTCACCTCACAAGCGCTGTCGCGCGGGCGAAGCACGCTGGAGATTGTGGACGCCGCGCTAACGGGGGGCGTGTGCCTGATCCAGCTCCGGGAAAAAGAAATGCCTGTGCCGGATTTTTTCCGGCTGGCCGAGCTTCTCCGCGCACAGACGGCCCAAGCCGGTGCATTGTTGATTATCAATGACCGGATAGATGTGGCCCTGGCCGTTGGCGCGGATGGCGTGCACCTGGGCCAGGCCGATTTTCCGATAGCTCCGGCGCGGCGCTTAGCGCCCGACCTGATTATCGGCGCCTCGACGCATTCCCCGGCCGAAGCTCAAGCCGCCGAGCATGCGGGCGCATCCTACATCAATATCGGCCCCTTGTTCCCCACGCAAACCAAACAAAAGTCCGGCGAGTTTTTAGGCTTGGAAGGTTTGAGGAAAATCGCCCGGCTCGTCACGATTCCCTGGACAGTTATGGGCGGGATCAAGCCGGAAAATGTGCCGGCGCTGATCCAGGCCGGGGCGCGCACGATCGCGGTTGTCACGGCGATCACATCTGCTGACGATCCCGCGCAGGCCGCGCGCGACCTGTTGGCGCTCCTGCGCACCGGACACCGGAGGACAGAGGACAGACGACGGACGACGGACAACTGACACCAGAAGCCGGACACCTGACGCCGGAGGCCAGAACCGGAAAACTGACACCAGTTACATCCGCCCTCCGGCATCTGTCATTCGTCGTCCTTAGTCTGGTGTCCGGCTTCTGGCGTCTGGCGTCTGACATCCGTCGTCCGTCATCAAACTACCATTCCGTCATCTTCGGCAGACGCGCGGGCGGCAAACCCTTGACAAGGCTGGCAATTTTTACCGGTTGGCCGGTGCGCATGCTCTTGTTGGCCGCCGCGCCGATCAGGATGCTCATGGCGCCACTGGCATAATTCGCCGCGCGCAGATACGGATCTTTGGTTGACTTGGCCCCAAACACGTCGGCCATAAGCCGGTCATCACCGCCCCAGTGACCGCCTTTAAACTTCTTAAGCGCAATGGACCGGGCCGGTTTGAAATGCGGATACAGGCGGATACGCATGCCGCCGGGCATGCCTTTGGCGGGGAGCACTTTTCCTTGCGAGGTCATCGGGGCGCCAATATGCTCGAACTCCAGCCGACCCTTGTTGCCGTTAAACGCATACCGGAATCCCTCGTAAGGCGTGAAAGCATTCAGTGAATAGGATAAAAACGCGCCGGTATCGTAACGGACGACCAGATTCATGGTATCCATGATGTCCACCTTCTTGTGAAACACACAGCGGGCGGGAATATAACCATCATATTTTTCACAATCCAGATACATTTCCTTAAGATGCGCGGATTTCCGAATGTCCATGAAGAACGGGCACTTTTTCGAGCACCGGCAGGTCAGGCAACGCTCGCCGTGCCCCTGCAGGCTGTAACGCTTGACCATCCCGCTTTGCGCGCCGTAAAAGCGCCGGCCGCCCACGGCAAACACTTCCACCGGATTAGCCGAAAGAAACCAGTTCACCAAGTCAAGGTGATGGGTGGCCTTGTGAAGCAGTAAGCCCCCCGATTTACCAATCTCGCTGTGCCAGCGCCGGAAATAACTGGCGCCATGATCCACATCCAGAATCCAGTGCGCATCCACCGACAGAATCTTGCCGATGACACCCTGCATGAGCAGGTCCTTGACCTGGACCATGGCCGGCATATAGCGGCAGTTAAACGTAACCCGCAGGTCGCGGCCGGTGCGGTTAACGGCATCCACAATGCGCTGACATTTCTTCTCGTCAGTTGTCATCGGCTTTTCGGAAACGACGTCGCACCCCAGGTCCATGGCACGGACGATATACTTGTCGTGATAGCAATCGGTGGTCGTCACCACGACGACATCCGGCTTTTGTTTTCGAAGCATGGCATCAAATTGCGTGTCCAGGAACATAGGCACGGCTTTGCCCTTCAAGTCCTTCACTATCTTTCGGTTGCACAGTTCCATGCGGCCACGATTGGTGTCGCAGATACCGACCAGTTCGCACGTGGACTTCATGGTTTTGACGAGCGCCACCGTATAACCCCATGCCCGCGCGCCTACCCCTACCTGCACATACCGTTTTCGGCGTGTCATAATTTGATCTCCCGTATTTTTTTTTAAAAATGGCGCTTAATTCGCACCCAAACAACGAACAAACATTACGGATCGTCTTCCTTCGCGCCTTTGCGTTAAAACGTCTCGTTATCGTCCGGACTTGGCGGGCTCCATGAGCAGTTTCGCGCCGCCCAGTTCGCCGAGCTTGGCTTTCTCCAAATCCGTCCAGAGCGTGCCGGGACCGGCATGCAGAATCGTGATTTTCAGGTCGTCGGTCAGCGCGCTCGCCAATTCCCACAGGCTGTAGGCTTGCGCGTCGCCAAACGCCTGCACTTTCATGAGTTGGCCGCCGGCTTTTTCACCCTCGACCATTTGAATGACCTTGGCATCGGCTTCGCCTAACTTGCGGACTTTCTCGGCCCGGATGGCGGCCGAGTCTTTCTCGATTTCCGCCACGTTCTTCGAGGCCAGGGCGCGGGTTTCGGCCACCTGCTTCTCCTGGTCGGCCTTGATTTCCGCCTTCAGCTTTTCGGTTTCCTGGACGACCTGGCAGGCGTAGGGATTGATCCGGTACTTGCCCGGGCAAAGCACCTCGGCCATAATGCCCTTGCTGCCCTCTTCCGCGATAATTTTTCCCGGTGGCAGGTCCTGGCCGTAGAGACGGGTCTGCACGCAGACCTTGCCGGCGGGAATATCCGTGATCGGCTTGATCTGCCAACCCCAGGAATAGGGATTCCGGAAATACCGGCCTTCCGGCAACACCTCCAGCCGGATGCCCTTCTGGTCCGGCTTAGTCGCCAAGATCTCGCCCGAAGGCAAGTCTTTGCCGGTCTTATGGATAAGGACCGCCATCTCGCCCGGCCCGGGCTCAATGCGGCAGAAAACCCAAAACCAGAGCGGTAAGAGCACCACCAGGATTATTAGCGCCAGAACGCCGCGGGAGGCAGACGACAGCTCAGATATGTCATTACGCGGGCATGAAATTCTCCTTGTTTTTCTATACGACCATTTTTCCAATTGACCCATTCCCTTCTATTGGTTTAATATTGGTTTGTGCAACCGGGCATGTCAAAACAAATCCTGCAGCTTGCCGTCATAACGCTGGTGATCGGGTTGCTGATGGCCGGCGCCGCCGGCGTTGCCTTTTACTTTTACATCCACTCCCTTGACAACATTATCGCCGAAACCGGCCGGGAATACGAGGTGGATACTAAACTGATCCGGGCGGTCATCTGGCGGGAAAGTCACTTCAACCGACGGCGTATCGGCACGCGCGATGAAATCGGGCTCATGCAGGTTACGCAAAACGCGGCCCGCGAGTGGGCAACGGCCGTGCGCGAACCCATCCCGCTCCGCCAGGACCTGTTCAAGCCGGAGATCAATATTCGCGCCGGGACCTGGTATCTGCATCGCGCCATTCAGTATTGGTCGGCCAAGCCCAAGGCCAATCCCCTGCCCTACGCCCTGGCGGAATACAACGCCGGGCGTTCGAATGCTTCAAGATGGGCCGCGCACGACCAGAACGATCCCAACGTGTTCTGGAATGAAATCACCTATCCGTCCACCCGCCGCTACGTGCGGGATATCCTGTGCAACTACCGCCGTGCCCGCTGATCTATTATCTTCACCAGAAACCACTATAAAAAACAAGAAAAGAAACCGGCACATTGCCCGCTAAACACGCGAAAGGACGCGAAAAAAGAAAAGATTTTACTTTTAATTTTAACGTTCCTTTCGCGTGTTTAGCGGGCAAATTCTTATTTCCGCGCCTGACAATCCCACTCTATTTCTCCGTGCCCTCTGTGGTGAGGCTTGTTTTGTTTCGCTTTTATTCCGAATCGTCCACGGCTGGCGCAAACTGCAGATCATAGAGCCGCCGATACATCCCGTTGCGATCCAGCAGTTCCTGGTGCTTCCCGGATTCCACCAGGCGGCCCGCATCCAGCACGATAATCCGGTCACAGTGGATAACGGTGGACAGGCGATGGGCGATGGCAAACACCGTGCGGCCTTCCATGAGGTCGTCGAGCGCCGCCTGGACCAGCCGTTCCGACTCCGTATCCAGCGCACTGGTGGCCTCATCCAGGATCAGGATGGGCGGATTGCGCAGAATCGCCCGCGCGATGGCCAGGCGCTGACACTGCCCGCCCGAAAGGCGCACGCCGCGTTCGCCGATAACCGTATTGTAAGCCTCCGGCATTTCCAGGATGAATTCATGGGCATGCGCCCGCCGGGCCGCCTGTTCAATGGTAGCGGCCGAGGCATCGGTATGCCCGTAAGCAATGTTGGCCGCCACTGTATCATTGAAAAGAATCGTTTCCTGGGTCACGATGCCGATCTGCGCGCGCAGGGATTTTAGCGTAAAATGCCGGATGTCGACGCCGTTGATCAACAGTCCTCCCCCGGTGACATCATAAAAACGAGGGATCAGGTTGACCAATGTCGTTTTGCCCGCCCCGGATCCGCCCACGATGGCGACGCGCTCGCCGGCGGCTACGGTAAAAGCGACGTCACACAACACGGGCTGGGCATCATAGGCAAACTGGACATTGTTAAAACGCAGATTCTCGATGCGGTCCCTCAGGACACGGGCATCCGTCGCATCCTTGATCGCCACAGGCGTATCCAGGATTTCAAAGATACGGTCCGCCGAGGCCGAGGTCTGCTGGATGTGCAGGTGAATTTTGCTGAGCTTCTTGACCGGCTCGTAAATCAACACTGCGGCGATGGCAAAGGTGAGTAAATCTTCCACCGGCATATGCGTCCAACGGGCATAGAGCAGGACCAGGACCAGGCCAACAGATGAGATGAACACGATCAGCGGCTCAATGCCGGCCTTGTCGCGGATCACGCGCATGATGCGATTAAAGAACAATTGACACTGCTCCGTGAATCGCGCCACCTCGTAGCTTTCCATGCCAAATGCTTTGACAATGCGAATGCCCATCAGCGCCTCCTGCATGATGGACACCAGTGCCGCCAGACGCTCCTGGCCGTGCCTGGCATAGCGCCGCACGCGCCGGCCAAAGATCGCAATGGGAACGATGCAGATGGGAAACAGCACCATACTGGCGAAGGCCAGCTTGGGATCCAGCCAGAACAGGTACCCGACGGCGCCCAGTAACACGAAGGGTTCCTTGACCAGATCACCCAGCACCACGGAAACCGCCCGTTCGATCATCATCGAGTCGTTGATCGTCCGTGAAATCAATTCGCCGGTTTTGCTCTTGGAAAAATACCGCATCGAAAGCTCCTGGAGATGCGCAAAGGTCGCCACGCGCATATCCATGACCACCTTGTTCCCAACCCATTGCATGAAATATTCGCTCAGGAACTGGCCCACGCCCCGGCCGGCCGCCAGGATCGGCAGAGAGAGGGCTATCAGGATGACCCTCGACCAGGACGCATTCTGAAGGGCATTGCGCAGAATGTCGCGCAACGCCACCAGCAAGCCGGTGGTGGACCCGGCGAAAATGATGCCGAAGATGGCACCCACAATCAACCGCACCATATAGGGCCGGGCATAGCCGATCATCCGCTTATAGGAGGCCCACTGCTGGCCCCAG
>JBDRSI010000188.1:0-3379 GCA_043825055.1 Verrucomicrobiota bacterium | reverse complement strand
GCTGGTTATGGCGCTTCCCTGGCCTACGATCCATGACAGGCTACTCGCAACAGCAACCGACTCCACCTGGCTCCAGACAATTCGCCGCATCCTCCAATCCGATTGGATTCAACAGGATACCAACGGCCTGGTGCTGGCGCTCTTCACCGGCGAGTATGGCGGCGGCTATGGCCGTAAACCGTTGCGCATGAGCATTCCGGCCCTCATGGCCTTTACCCGCGTAAGACGACCGGATAGCGTTCACCGCATAATCAGCCGCGAACTCGATCTATTGAATGCCCGGTACCGGCTGGGACTCATCCAGGATCCCGTCCCGCTGACTGTTGGCGCGCAAACGATTTATACAATTGAAATCACCAGCAACAACAAATTGGCTGCGCTGGAGGCGAAAGACCGGCCGGCCTACACCCTCGTCGGCGATTGGCTGATTGTATCCAGCCAGGCCGGCAGTCTGGCCAAACTGATGCAACGGTTCCAGAAGCTGGGTAACAAAACTCCGCCGACGCCTGCCAGCTGGCACGGCGTGATGTCGGCCAAAAACATATCAGGACTGATCTGGCTGGACCTTGATGCCGGCGGCAAAACCGTCCAGTTGGCGTTAAGCCTATGGGGCCTGAGTCAGCGCACGGCCGACACACCTTCAACGCCGCGCGCCATCCAGGCCGCGCGGACGCTCCTGGATCGAATCCGCCCACTCCAATCGTGCACACTGTGGATGGAACCGGAAGGTTCGAACGCGGTTGTGCGCGTGGAGATCGGTCCGCGCGCTGAACCTTAAGGGCGTGTTGCCCAAATCGAGATGCTTCGCTACGCTCTGCATGACAAGCCATCAAGGATGAAATAAATATTAGGAAAATGTCATTCTGATGCCGCCTTTGCGGCAGAAGAATCTCGCTTTCTGATTTGGGCAACACGCCGTTAAGAGAATTCATTCAGGCAGGGTTTGACAGCCTATTGCGCCGCTTCGTCCGGCACGCCGGCCAATCGGCGGTCGGCTGGCCCAGCAGTTCGCTCCACGTTTGCAGAGCCAGCTTCAAGGCACGGGCCCGATGGGAAATTTGATTTTTGAGCGCGGCATCCATCTGTGCAAACGTATGCTCATAGTTATCGGGCACAAAGAGCGGATCGTAGCCAAACCCCTGTTCGCCGCGGCTTTCGTGCAAAATCCGGCCCTGACAAATGCCCTCTACGATCTGAGCCCGCCCGCTGGGACTTGAAAGGGCCACGACACATATAAATCGTGCCACACGCTGAGCCTGCTGTTCCAGCAGACTCAACAGCTTGACATTGTTGGCAACGTAATTCGCCGGTTCGCCGGCAAAACGCGCGGAATAAACCCCCGGCTCGCCGTTTAGAGCGTCAACCTCCAAACCGGAATCGTCCGCCAGCGTCCAAAGTTTTGTCAGCATGGCCAGCGAAACCGCCTTCTTGACGGCATTGGCCTGAAAAGTCCGGCCGTCCTCGATGACTTCAGGAAGCCCCTCAATTTCATGGGCGCCGACGATTTCCATACCGGGTAGATTGAAGATCGCGCGGATTTCCGCGAGCTTGTGCGGATTACGGCTGGCAATCAGGAGTTTCATAGTGGTCACCCATTGGTGTCATAAAGTGGTTGACAGGCCTTGCACTGAACGGCAGTATTACAGACAGTGTTTGCGTTCACACGGGGATGGGCAAGCAACGCGAAGTGGTGCACGGGGCGGGAGTTGAACCCGCACGTCATTTCTGACATTAGCCCCTTAAACTAACGCGTCTGCCATTCCGCCACCCGTGCAACATGGTTTTGTTGGTAAACGCAACTCACTATAAACCGTCCGCCCCAAAGATCAAGAACGAATATGGCTAATGACGCCGAAAGCGATGTGGTGCACCTGAAAGCGGGGGAGCAACTGCCGGCCGTGCCCATCCCTTCGCCCACGACGGAAATGCTGAAACAGCTTCTCGAGCAGATGCTGGAAAACGAGCGCCGACGCCTGCGCAACGAGTATGTCCGCATCAGCATGCTCTTTCTCGTGCTTCTGGCCGTGGCTATCGGCGGCGGTCTCTGGTTTGCCCACAGCCTACTGGACCAACTGCGCGCCGAGCGGCAAACAGCGGAGCGATCGTTACAAACCTTGCTCCGGCACGTCGCCCCGGAAATGTATTCACCCGAAGCTCTGACCGGAGATCAGAGGTCAGAAGTCAGAGGTCAGATGTCGGCAATCAGAAATCAACAGTCAGAAATCAGCAATACATCCACGGACACCAATACCATCCAGGAGCAGGCGGATATCAAGCGGCTCCTATCCGACTTGGAAGCTAAAAAACAGGCGCTTGCCGATATGCTCAAATCCCAGAACGCGCAAACCAAAACCCTGTTACAAAGCCGGGACAGCGAACTGCAAATTTTGCACGAACGCATGCAAGAAGTGCAACGTAAAATCATGAACGCGACGCCACCCGAAGCGCGATCGGTAAAAGAAACCAAAGCGCCGCCGGCAATCGAAGAGGCAACGGCCGATAGCCTGACCGTGATCACCTCCAACGCCGTCACGCTCCGACTACCGATTCCCGCGCCCTGAATTAGGCGGCTAAGCCGCAACTGTTTCATGTAGCCGCGGGCGTGAGCCCGTGGCCGCCGGAAGAATCCACGCCCTCACGGGCGCGGCTACACCGGATTGAAATTACTATATATTAAATTCCCATGGCCACCCCTGCCCCATCCGCTGCCGCCCCGGAAGAAACCATGACGGGCGTCATTGACCACATCGTGTATCGCTCGGAAGAGTCCGGATACACCGTTTGCGTCCTGAAGACCTCCGGCCACAGGGAAGGCAGCGTGGTCGTCGGCACGTGTGCGGCCATCTGGGCTGGTGAAAACCTGCAGGCCGAAGGGCGCTGGATTCGCCATAAAACGCACGGGCTGCAGTTCAACGCGCACAAGATGGTATGCGTCGAACCCCATTCCGCCGCGGGCATTGAAAAATACCTGGCCAGCGGCCTTATTCAGGGCATCGGCCCGGTCCTTGCCGGGCGGCTGGTTAAGAAATTCGGTGAGGATACCCTGCGGGTTATCAACCGGGAATCGGCACGCTTGGAATCGGTCGAAGGCATCGGCAAAAAGCGGCGAGACCAGATCAAGGCCGCCTGGAATGAGCAGAAGGCCGTGCGCGATATCATGATCTTCCTGCACGGCCACAGCGTGAGCACCTCCCAGGCCATGCGGATTTACCGCGCTTACGGGGATGACGCCATCGCCCTGGTCCGCGCCAACCCCTACCGGCTGGCGGCGGATATCTGGGGCATTGGATTCAAGTCCGCTGATAAAATCGCCATGGATATCGGCATTCCGCCGCAATCGGTGGTGCGGGCCCAGGCCGGCATCATTTATACGCTCCAC
>JBDRSI010000187.1:0-2845 GCA_043825055.1 Verrucomicrobiota bacterium | reverse complement strand
CAAACGAGCAACCGGACGAGCTCCACTTCGGGAGCGGCACAGTATTTGACATCACGCAGACGAAGGAACTTCAGGAGGTGCCAGCATGAGAGCTATCCTGCCGAAACCATCGCGATATGACTGGTCGGCAATGGACGCCATTGTGGCTGGAATTCATGCCGAGGTCAGGAAGGGGATCGAACAAAGACGAGACGGCGACAGGTTGCGCGTCATCCGGCATAACATTGGGTTCATGCTGCTGCTCTATCTTAAAATTGTGACTGGCATTTGGGTGGCCGGCATGTTGTATGTCGCATTGACGTAAAAGGGGCACTACACGGCCATCGGCGCGCGGGCGCCGGTGGCCGTGTTGCTGGGTTGACGCTCCCCGCCGTCCATGATGCCGCCCGATTTGCGCTTGTCCCTCTTCGGTTACCGTTGTAAAGTGAGATTCAGAATGAGGTTTGATTCCTCGTTTTCCAATGGTGCCCAGCCATACCTGTTCCGCAAAGTAATTCTATTTTTAACACGAAACATGTGGAGTGTCATAAAAATATCCGGAAAGAACGGGAAATAGATGTTTGACAGCCTTCAAGCGATACTGTTTAATTTGCGTAAAACGATGTTGATAGTCCTTTTAAGCACATGAAAAATATAGGCATAGAGTATGTTAGAGAGCTGCTGGCTTGCGGGAAATACACGTTCAGCCGCTTCGATGCAGAAAAAGCGCTGAGTCGGCACGGTGATTCGTTGAATAAGATTCTCATGCGACTAAAACGCGCCGGCTGGGTTCTTCCGCTCGGCGACGATTTTTTCACCATTGTTGATCCGCAAAACAGAAGTCTGGGGCATATCCCGCCGGCATGGTTCGTTGACTCGTGGGCGGCATTCAAGGGGATCGAGTATTACGTGGCTGGTCTGAGCGCCGCAGAAATTCACGGAGCGGCGCACCAGCGGCCGCAGGTCTTCCAAGTGGTTGTCAACCGCAGTATGCGGCCCTTTCGCCTGCCGTCCCTGGCTGTCCGATTCCTGTATCGCCGGACGATCATCGCCTCGATGTGGGAACAAAAGAAAGCGCCAACGGGTTATTTTCGGGTAAGCACGCCGGAGGTGACGGCATACGATCTTCTTTCTTTGCGCAATGCCTGCCCATCGCTTGATCACGCAGCCACGGTTTATGTCGAATTGGGAGAGGCTATGCGCGCCCGGCGGGTGGCTGCGCTGTGCGGGGAAGGGTTCGAAACGCCGGTGCTCCAGCGTTTGGGCTGGATGCTCGACCACACGGGTTGGGAAAAGTTGACGGCAGGTTTAGCCCGTGGGCTGGTTCGCCGGCCGTTAGACTGGGTTCGTTTATCCACGCGATTGCCGGTGAAGGGAGAGCGCAACGGGAAATGGCGGGTCATCGAAAACACGGACATTCAGCCGGACATCGAGCCGAACAAGGCAAAAACATGATTCCTGAAAGTCATATTCGCGATTGGAAACAAAAGGCCCCATGGAACGATTGGGCAAAGGTGGAGCAGGATCTGCTGGTCAGCCGCGCAGTTGTTGAGATATTCCGCCATCCGGTCCTTTCCGGTTGTCTTGTATTTCGCGGTGGAACGGCTCTGCATAAATTGTATTTCCAGCCGCCGCAAAGGTACTCGGAAGATGTGGATATGGTTCAGATTGAGGCCGGCCCGATTGGTCCCGTTTTCGATGCATTGCGCGAGGTACTGAATCCTTTCCTCGGCAAACCGCACCGCAAGCAAGGTCCCGGGGTGGTGACGCTGACCTACCGGGCGACATCGGAGATCTCTCCTGTTGTTCCTCTCAAACTCAAGGTGGAGATCAATTCGCGAGAACACTTCTCCGTGTTTCCTGTGGAGAAAAAGACGTTTGCGGTTGACTCGCCCTGGTTCCAGGGAACAACTGACATCCCGGTATTCAGCCTGGATGAACTTCTCGCCACAAAACTGCGCGCGTTATATCAGCGCCGAAAAGGCCGCGATCTGTTCGATCTCTGGCTTGGCTTGACCGCGGGCAAGGCAGACCCTGATCGAGTTGTCGAGGCATTTCGCCGTTATCTGGAACATTCCGGGCACCCGATCAGTCGGTCGGAGTTCGCGGCGAATTTGGCGGAGAAACGTAACCATTCCCTTTTCAAAGGCGATCTGACGGGACTTTTGTCCTATGATTGCCGATATGATCCGGCGGATGGTTTTGAAATTATCGAACAGAAGATCGTTCCGCGTCTTTAATGACGTTTCCGGTTCATCCAAGGTCATAGCGGTCATTACGAAGACCGGCGTGGAGCCAATGACCTTCATGGAAGCAAATGAGGTCTACCGGAAAAGCCGGTCAGTCGTCCGTCTTTCCCCCTTGCCCTGCGTAGCTCCCCGCGCGTAGCAGGGTCCGTCCTCTCTCGTCCTCGTGCCTGTCCTCCCACGCTCTTCGCTCAACGCTCTACGTGCTTCCAGAACGTTGACAACGGCGCTATTGATAGGATGCTCACACTCACGCTAAAACAAGAAACCGCTTGGCTGGAACACCTTGATCGGCCGGAATTCCGCCGGCACCTGTTCTACGGCGGTGCACGGTCCGGCAAGACTGACGTTATCCTGACCTGGCTCTGCCTTCAGGCCGCCAAGTACCCCGGCGCGCGGATCCTCATGGCGCGGCGCACGCGGATCGCCGCCGCCAAAAGTCTCTGGTCTGATAGCCTTGTCAAAATGCTCCGGGGCCGCAGTGACTTCAAGATGCTGGAAAGCGACTTGGAAATCCGGCACACCAACGGGTCACTTATCCGTGTTGACGGATTTGATGATCAGGAGCGCGTTGACAAGATCCTCGGCACGGAATACCTCCACATTTTCTTCAACGAGGC
>JBDRSI010000186.1:0-8148 GCA_043825055.1 Verrucomicrobiota bacterium | reverse complement strand
AAATCGCGGTCAAGGAGACAAGGCTTTTTCTGAAAAGCCATCCTGCCGTGCGGAAAGTGGTTTTCGTCTGTTTCAATGGGGCGACGTTGGAAGGCTACCGTAAGGTTTTGGCCGAAAAGCCGTACGGAGAGGCGCCATGAGTTCGGCGAACGGGAAAAACAAAAGTAAATCATCAGGCCCAAAAAACGGAGGGGGATTTATGAGTAAGAAGTTTATATTCGCTTTTGTGCTGATTATTGCCACGGCCGTTGTTCTGCTTTACAATATGAAAGGAATCTTCACACCTCCCAGGATTGACGTGGACTTGGTCTTTACTTCGATTAAGGGTGTATATACCTCTATTGTATTCCTGGCCTTTACCGTTATCGGCGTGTTGATCGGTCTGTTTATTAAATAAAATAGGGCATGGTTTCAAAGGGTCAATGTTCAATCCGTTGGCTGACGGATTAACCATGAACCCGCAACTTTAAACCGCCAAAAAAAGGTTGACTTACACCGAACTTATGTCACAATATCACCTGTTTCTTATAGAAAAGAACAGGAGGTGAGCGAAGCAAGGTTTAGTGAACTGGAACGCGCTGTTCCGCCTGTTTCTGGCGGGGGCGGCGGTTGACCGGTCAGAACCAAAATAACCATAACATAGTAAATGTCAGGAAGACGGTGTAAGCAAGTCTCTAACAGCAACAGAATCGGGCCTGTTTAAAAATTAAAAAATACGCGTTGATTATTAGGAATATCACCATGAATAGCAAGTTGTCTAAAATTTTGGGTGTAGCGATTGTGGTCGTATGCACGGTAATAGTGTTCCATACGGTTTCCGCTCAGGAAGCGGCGACGCCGGCGGCGGTCCCGACTGTGGAAGCCCCGGCTGTGGAAGCCCCGGCTGTGGAAGCCCCGGCGGAAGCCCTTGAGGTCACTGCTCCTGTTGCGGCGGCTCCGGACATTAAACCGGCGGTCACCAGCGCGCTGGAACTTCGTAAAACCGGTATTGTCAGCGTGGTCAAGGATGCCGGTGGTAAAGTGACTGGATTAAAATTGATTGTCAATAGCTATGAAATCCCGCTTGATGAAGGTAGTAAGCCGCTCGAGAGCATGGACGGGCAGAAGGTCCGCGTGACCGGCACGTTCAGTAACGAGGGTGGCAAGCGGATGTTCTATGTGAAGAGCGTGGACCCGGTCGCCGCCCAAGGCGCGGCCGTCTCGCCCGCTAAATAAATACACTTCAGCAGACGTAAAAATGGCCGCGGAGGTAGTGCCCCGCGGCCATTTTTTTATTCCAGCCTCTGCGCCTGTCTGCCGCTTGCCCTCCGTAGCGCTCTGGCCTGCCTGCGCGACCTTCCTACGCCCACCGACCTTCCTACGCCCACCGAAGCGGGCTTCGCGAAGGCGGGAGCAGGCTTCGCGAAGGCGGGAGCCGCTCCGGCGTAGGCAGGCGTAGGAGGGTCCATTATCCCGTCATCCCGCCTTCGCCCCTGGGGCTTCCGCCGTTGCTAAAGCTATGGCGGACAAGTCGGTGGGCAGGCCGTCATCCGTCTTCCCTCTTTTCCGGTCCGTCGTCCGTCGTCTGGCGTCGGGCGTCCCTCTTCTTCCGCTCCGCCAGCCATACGATCCAAATACAGGCTTCATACAACAGCATCATCGGAACGGCCATAACGATCTGAGAAAATATGTCCGGTCCCGGGGTTAACAGCATGGCAAGGATCAGAATGATCACGACAACATGCCGCCGTTTGGATCGCAGGAATGCCGCGGACACGATGCCCAGGTACCCCAATACCACCACGACTACCGGCAATTCAAACGCCAGTCCGAACGCCAGCAATAATTTTACCGCAAACGAGACATAGCTGACAGCGGTCCATTCTGCGCGGATGCCAAGCCAGGCGTGCAGGCCAAACATGATTTTGAGCGCCACGGGCAAGGTAATGAAATAAGCGATCCCCACGCCCATGATAAACAGCGCGACCACAAAGCCCAGCGACCTTACAATCACCTTCCGCTCCAGACAGGTCAAACCGGGCAAAACGAACCGGGCGAGCAGAAATGTAATGAACGGGGCGCTAACCAGCAGACCACCCCATAGCACGATCTGCAGGGCAATGGAAAAACCGCCCGTGATTTCCAGGGAGCGCAGGAACTGTTCCGGGTGCTCCGTGATCTTGGCCAACGGTGCTCGTAAAAGGGTGAACAAGCGGGGCGCAAACGGCATGACGATTGCCATGCCAATCACCCATGCCGCCAGGCACCCCAGCACGGTCGTTCGCAAATCAGCCAGGTGCTCCAGAAACGGCTTGGGCTGGTCCTCGATAGTCATTGATCACAACGACGGGTAAAGCGCCGTAAAATTCTTCATTTCTTCCCCGCCCATTGCTTGCGCACTTTGTCCGGACGCACCAGCATTTGCCGGATGGCCTTGGTTGTCATCTTGCTCACTTTGGTGTCCGGCACACCGAGTGCCAACAGGCGTTTTTTCTGGATGGTTTCGCGCCGCCGGCGTTCGCGCGGCTTTTTGGCGGAATAAGTTAATTCATCATTCGCTCGCCCTGATCCCATGGTTCTGGTTCCTTTCAATCCAATCGTTTGGACCCCGATCCGGATCGGGGTGCTCAACGGGCATGACGCTGCGCATACTATTAGATTAAGAACGGGAAAGCAACCCCGCTCTGCGCGCTTACGCGCAGAGCGGAAATGGTTAATGCAAAAACTGCCGTTCAAACCGCGCCCACACGATTTTTCTCTGCCACGTTCGGATCTGCCCGGTAATGTCCGGTGGCATGGGCTGGTCCGAATGCCGCGCGGCCCATTGCAGAACGTCGTTGGACAGCATCAGGTATGGTTCCAACCCGTAGGGCGCGGCGGCGAGCGCCCGCCAAGCCTGCATGGCTTTCAAGCGCTGGTCATAGCCGGGCTTCGAACGGGGTCGTTTAATAAGGTGCGGGTGGGTCTCTTCCGGCGCCGATTGGCCCTGCCGGACCGCTTCCAGCAAACGCCGGGCCAAATGCTCCCGGTAAAGGGCCGGATGCAGACTTTTTATCTGCCGGAGCTCTTGGATCGTTGCCGGCGGCTGGACCGCTATCCGCAGAAGCAAGTCGTTGCGAATGATAAAATGCACCGGCCGGTTGACGGAGCGGGCCACTTCGTCGCGCAATCGGGTGAGCGATCCCAGGATCGCCAGCTGGCGCGAGGTCAGCAGGGCGCTTTGCTTGATGCGGTGATGAGGCGGAGTGAGATCGGGGACGGGTTCAATCAGTTCGGCGCGCCGGAACTCCTCCCGTGCCCAGTCGAGCCGACCGAGTTCCACCAACTTACGGGTCAAAATATCCTTCAGCGTATGCAAGGAAGCGGTATCGCGGGCGGCGTAATCCAGCGCTTCCTTGGGGAGCGGCCGCTTCAGCCAGTCAATCTTCTGGAATTTCTTGTCGGTCTGGATGTTCAGCAAATCCTGCAGGAGACTGGCCAAGCCGAACTGCCGAAACCCGCATAGTTGCGCCGCGATTTTTGTGTCGAAGACATGGATCAGGTTCAAGCCATACACCTGGCGACACGCGCGCCGGTCAAAATCGGCGTCGTGCACGATCAATTCAACTTGGTTGTCGTTGAAGAGGGCGTTCAGGGGCGTCAGGTCGAGGCCGGCTAACGGATCGAAGATAAAATTACGGTGTTCCGCCGTGGATACCTGGATCAGGGCTATGTGCAGACCGTAGTGATGCCGCTGGTTTTCCATCTCCAGGTCCAGTGCCAGACAGCGCCGTCCTTTCAAATAGGCCAGCGCGGCCCGTAGGGCATCAGCCCGATCAATGATTTCATAACGGATTGATTCCATTAACTTTTCAGTATACGCCCTTGTGTTGCCCAATTCAACCCGATTTCTCCGAAAGTGATTGCATGGCAGCCCCATGTTCGATAGGTTGATACCAACCCATTAAGCGAAAGAGCTTGCATGATTGACCTGCATACGCATTCAACGTTTTCCGACGGCAGTCTCACGCCTGAACAGCTCGTGCGTGAAGCGGAGCGCGCCCAGCTTTCGGCCCTGGCGCTCACGGACCATGACAGTATCAGCGGCTTGGAGCGGTTTATGGCCGCCTGCTCCAAAAGCAAATTGCGCGGTGTGTCCGGCGTGGAAATCAGCGTTGATTGCAATCCCAGCGATGCTACCATGCATATCCTGGGCTATTTCATTGACCCGGCCAATGCGGAACTCAACGAACATGTCAATCGGCTCCGTGACGGCCGCCAGCATCGCAACAAGGAAATCCTCAAGCGGCTGAATGCGATGGGCCTGATACTCAGCATGAACGAAATCTCGTCGTTTGCCGGTGAAAATAATGTGGGGCGTTTGCACTTTGCCCAGGCCCTCATGGCGCGCGGCTATGTCCGCACCACCCAGGAGGCGTTCGATAAATACCTGGCCAAGGGCAAGTCCGGTTATGCCAATCGTCTGCGATTCAAGCCCCTCGGCGGTGTGGAAATGATTCGCCAGGCCGGCGGCATCGCCGTTCTGGCACATCCCTTTACCTTGAACCTGGGTAAACAGGCGCTGGCCGATTGCGTGGGTAAGCTGGTGCAAGGGGGGCTCCAAGGCATCGAAATATATTATCCCCAGCATTCGCCCAAACTGGTCCGGCAATATCTTGATTTGGCCGAACAGTTCCACCTGGTCGCCACGGGCGGCACCGATTTCCATGGAACGCCCATGCCGGATGTCAAGCTCGGCCGCGGGTTCGGCGTGCTCGATGTTCCCAATGCGGTGCTGGAGCAATTGGATGCGCTCCGTTCGTAATACCACCGGCCTTTACGTGCACGTCCCTTTCTGCGACGGCAAATGCGCTTACTGTGCGTTTTACTCCGTTTGTTATAAACCGGCCCTGGCCGACCGCTACCTGGATGGCCTGGAACGCGAACTCGCAGCGTCATTACCCTTGGCGCCGGAAACGATTTACATTGGCGGCGGCACACCTTCCGTGCTCTCTGCGCGCCAGATTGATCGGCTGTGCCGGTTGCTTCGTGACCGCGTTGCCACCTGCCGGCTGGTCGAGTGGACGGTTGAAATCAATCCCGGCTCAGTGGATGCCGCCAAAGCGGCAGTCCTGGCGGCGGCGGGCGTTAACCGGGTCAGTCTGGGCGCGCAGTCATTTGATGATCGCATTCTGAAAACACTGGGACGCCGCCATGCGGCGGCGGATACGGTTAAGGCCGTCACCATCTTGCGTGCCGCGGGCATTGCAAACATCGGCTTAGACCTGATTGTCTGCGTGCCGGGGTGCGCGCGCGCCCTTTGGCGGGCAACCCTCTGCCAGGCCGTGGCATTGGCGCCGAGGCATGTGTCCGTGTATGCCCTGACCAACGAGGAAGGCACGCGCCTTAGCCGGGCCATCGGACGGGGGGCATCGGCGTTACTCTCGGAGGAAGCGCAACTGGCCATGTTGGACCTGGCCGAAACCGAATTGATGCAGGCCGGGTTCGAGCGCTATGAAATTTCCAATTATGCCCAGAGTGGTTTTGAATGCCGCCATAACGTAGCCTGTTGGAGGGGCGAGGAATATGTCGCGCTCGGTCCGGCGGCCGCGTCGCACGTCGGGCTCAAGCGCTGGACCAATCAGGCCGATGTGAGCGCTTACCTGGCGGCGATCAAAGCGGGCCGAATCCCACCGCGCGATGTTGAAGTATTGACCCCGGCGCTTAAGCGGCAGGAGCGGGTGATCTTCGGCCTGCGCATGGCGGAGGGTGTTGCCGTTTCCATTGCTTCAGAATATACACATACCTTGGAGCGGCTACGGACCGACGGCCTGGTGGATTTATGGGATGGCCATTGGAAGCTGACCGCGCGCGGCCGCAACCTGGCCGATTACGTGGCCGTGGAATTGATACGGTAGAAAAACCATTTTTGTTGTGACTTTTACGCCTTTTTATGGCAAACCTTCTGCAACAACACGGCGAATTTTATCCGCAGATCGAATCGGCGAACATCAACTGGTCTGCGTTTTGTCAGGTGGCCGATGATAATGCCCATCCGTGAAGGTAACCAATGTGGACCAATGCCATTGAACAATTGATCCGGCGGACCTCGGCGGACCTGCCCCGCGATGTGGAGACGGCCCTGCGCAGAGCCCGGCGATATGAAAAGCCGCAATCGCCTGCCCACTGGGCGCTCGACACCATCCTGAATAATATCCGGCTGGCGCGTGCACGCGGTGCGCCACTCTGCCAGGATACGGGCACGCTGTTATTTTACTGCGAGGTTCCATTCCGCTTCGATACCCGCCGGCTGACCGCCGCCATCCACACGGCTGTTCGGCAAGCCACCAGGCAAGGGAGTCTGCGGCCGAACACGATTGACCCGCTAACTGGATGTTCCTGCGCGTATAATCTTGGCCCCGGTGCGCCGGTGATCCATGTTGAGTTCGCTCCGCGCCGGACAGTGGCAATCCGGCTTATCATGAAGGGTGGCGGAAGCGAAAACGTTAGCGCCCAGTTCAGTCTGCCGGATGCGCGCCTCAAGGCCGGGCGCGATCTTGAAGGCGTGTGCCGTTGTTCGCTCTTGGCCGTGGCGCAAGCCCAGGGCCAAGGATGTGCGCCCGGCGTGCTGGGGGTCTGCATCGGCGGCGACCGCGCCACCGGTGCCGAATGCGCCAAGCGCCAGTTCCTGCGGCCGTTAAACGATTGCGCCTCGGATGCGCGCCTGGCCGCGCTGGAACGGCAAGTGCTCCAAGACGCGCAAAAGCTGGGCATCGGACCCATGGGATTTGGCGGGGCGACGACGCTGCTGGGCGTCAAGATCGGCGCTCTGGCCCGCTTGCCGGCGAGTTATTTTGTAAGCGTGGCTTACATGTGCTGGGCGTTCCGACGGCGGGGCGTTGTGCTGGACGCCGCCGGCCGTGTCATGCGGCAATTATATGGCGGATGACTCGGACTAAGAGGACTGTGGGCTGTAGACCGTGGGCTGATGTGAAGACGGGGCGGCAGATGCCGAAAAATCAGAAATCGAAAATTGGAAATCGCAAATGCTTACGACGCTGACATATCCATTTACCTGTGCGTCTGTTCGCCGGCTGAAAGTTGGCGAGCGGGTGCTCCTATCCGGGAGGATTTTCACCGGCCGTGACCGTCTGCATAAATTTCTGGCAGAAGGCGGGCCTGCCCACCGTAGCCCCTTGGGCGAAGGTGGGTACGCACCGGTCTCTTTGAAGAACGGGGCCATTTATCATTGCGGTCCGGTGGTGATCAGGGAAAAGGGCAAGTGGCTCGTGCGCGCCGCCGGGCCGACCACCTCCATCCGTGAAGAGCCTTACATGGCCGCTATTATCAAGCGGTTCGGTGTAACCGTGATTATCGGCAAGGGTGGGATGGGCGCAGGCACGCGTCAGGCCTGCCGCCGCTACGGGTGCGTTTACCTCCACGCTGTGGGCGGCGCCGCCCAGGTGCTGGCGGACACGGTAAAAAATGTTAGCGGCGTTTATTTCCGTAACACCTTTGGGCCGACGGAAGCCCTATGGGAACTTGAGGTCGCCGATTTCCCCTGCCTGGTCACAATGGATGCGCGCGGACGCAGTTTGCACGAGCTTATCGCCAAGCGATCGGAAGCGAGAATATAAACAAGGAGATTCAATGAATGACCGGGAACGGTTCCTGAAAACCCTGCAATTCGATCATCCCGACAAAGTGCCGCTCGAGCCCGGGGGAGGGCGCGAATCCACACTTATGCGCTGGCATCGCGAAGGACTGCCGGCAACAGTGACTAATATTGCCGAATACGCCTATTGTTGTGCGGGCGGCAAGCAGGAATGGCCGCGAGAGGGTGCAGGCTTCCCTGTGCAGGAGCGCATGATCCCGCAATTTGAGAAAAAAGTGATCGAGCGCCGGGCCAATTCCCAGGTCGTGCAGGACTGGAAAGGTAACATCTGCGAGATTGGCCTGGAATTTACCGTGGAATATCTCCGGAATGCGGCGGATTTCGTTACCCGGCGCTGGATCAAGTGTCCGGTGGAATCCCGCACGGATTGGGAGGATATGAAACATCGCTACAATGCCGATGACCCGGCGCGTTATCCGAAAGACGCCGAGGCGCGGAGCAAACGCCTGGCCAATCGGGAATACGTCGTGGGGTTGTCATTTTCCGGGCCCTTCTGGCAGTTGCGCGAGTGGCTG
>JBDRSI010000185.1:0-11432 GCA_043825055.1 Verrucomicrobiota bacterium | reverse complement strand
TTGAATCAACTCGATCGTCTGCCCTTGCTGAGACAGTTCCTGTTCAATCCAATTGACGGCCAGCCCGATGACCGAGTGAACTCCCTCGATGTTGGCATAAAGTTCGGCGATAAAAGGCGGCGACATGGGCGGATTAGCGCGCACAAAGTCAGCCAACTCAGTCACGAACATTCGCGGATCTTTCTGGACGACAGCGATGAATCGCCGGGCCCATTCAAGCGCCATGGTGCGATGCTGCCGCCGCCAGGCGATGCGATAGGCCACCCGCCGCAGATTCTCCAGCAATGTCAGCCGGAGCATGATGGGTATGGCCCACAGCTCACCCATTTTCAGGGGACGCACGCGCTGGTAAGCTTTCACGAAATGGGTTACATTATCGGCATCCACACAGCCGTCCGTGTGCGAGACCAGTTCAAGGGCCAGATCGTAGATTCGAGGGAAACCCCGTAATAAACCGGTCCGCAACCGGGGCAATTCCCGGCTGTAGCCTTTGGGAAGATGCATCCGGGCGATATCAATCTGTTCTGCAATGAGATAGTAGTTGTCCAGCAGCCATTCGGCGGCTGGCGGCACCTGCTGGCCACTACGGACGTCCTCGGCGACAACATCGTATGAATGGCGAATGACGCGCGCATTTTCGGTAAGCCGCGGTAACAGACACTCGACGCCCGGCTTGGGATCGAGATCATGCGCGGTGGCCAGAGCTTCTCCATGGTTGCCAAATTGCTCCAAACCGAAAAGCTCGGCGCGCAAAGGCGGTTCGCACACGTCCAGGGAAATAGGCCGGCCAGGCCAGTGCCGGAATCGCTCCATCACGCGCCGGATCGGCCCGAGGTTGTCAAAAGCGACCACTTCAATAAATCTCCTGAAGTCTTTATTCGCCCTTCGAACGGCGGACTCATTATCTTGACGCAGTCGTCTTAAAGCGGATGCGTCGCCTGGTCTATGCGGAGGCCTACTTCAGGCCATGGCAAACGTTTTTCGCAGACATTCTCGCGATCGTATTCGAGGCGGGATTACAATGGCCGATATTTGGGAAACAGCCAGTTAAAGACGGCGTTAATCGAATGTCATGGACCGGCTCAACCCGGTTTTGTCATAAATATCATTTCCGGTCCTTTTTGCAAGCTTTTTTTCAGGCAATCTTTCAGGCAATACCCCGCCGGGCCAGAGTTCGCATGACCGGAAAATCCACGGTCACGTTGACGATTCGAAGCGGCCTAAGGATCACAGCAAGCCCGCTTTTCGCAGCCACGCCCGGCGCGGTCAGGATTTTACTGTGTCGTACCGATGCCAATATCAATTTTGCTTTCATGTAAATTCAGGCATAGTAATTTTCAGCCTGAGGCATGTTCGCCTCGGACTTTCCGGTTTTTTAAAGACGTATTTTCCGTGTTTCACCCTGCAGCCTACAGTCTAAACCCCTCCAGCCTTGGCGTCTCTATGGGATGCCAGTGAAGCGGGTGGATGAAACAAGCTCGTGATCCAGCGCTTTCAGCCAGACCAATCCATCGAGAACAGCCTGTTTCACCGCGTCCTTAACCGGATGATTATGCGGGCTGTCGTACCAGAGGATCTGCTTGGGTTGGCCGGCTTGATTATACAACCCCTCCACGGAAGAGCGGGGGATCATCTCATCATTTAGCAGGTTTTGAAAAAGCAGGGGGCGTGGCGCAATCCGCGCGATGTGCAGGATGGGATCAAACGGGCGCAAAAGCGATGCCGCTACCGGTGCCGCTAATTTCAGCCATGAAAACCGCGGCAGGGTCTTGCGAATGGCCGTATCCTTGGCCATTTTCTGGAAATCGCCGCCGCATAGCGTTAACACGCCGGCCTTCAGGCGTGGATCGTAAGCCATAACCGAGCATCCGGCCATGGCGCCGTAACTGGCGCCCCATAGATAGATACGCTGCGAATCAATGTCGGGGCGTTTTTCGATCACATCAATCAGCCGCCTGGGATCATGGATTGTCGTCATGATGCGTTGGTGGAAGGTCGCGATTTTCTCAACCGGGCCCAATTCCTTCCGGCGGCGCTTCCCGCGACCGAGCTGTTCCGGGACAAATAGCGCGAAGCCTGCCAGCGAGAAAGCCTCGGCAATTTTATCGACAAAAGTCATTTCCATGCCCTGGCCGTACAAGAAGATGATGGCCGGGCAAGGTTGGCCGGTGTTGGACGGAATTACGGCTAAGACCGGAACCTTTTCACCAGGACGACTTCCCTCAAATGTGAATTCCTCCAGGATGTAACCTTTTTTTTGCTCGGAGGATTGTAAAACGACATTGAACGGCGACCGGGCATCATATTTCCGGAGAGCATGGATATTCGCCTGATTCCATGCCAGCTTGGCGGTCACAATACCGGCCAGGCATACAAGGAAGATCGCCAGGACTCGTGCGGATTTCTTCTTGGTAAAACGCATTTTCACTCCTTCCGGATCGGTGATGGTCTGTCCTGTTTGTTGCCGGCCTTGTTGAGGCTTACTCCAGGGTCAACGACCCCGGCTACAGTTGGGCAAATTCAACGAAACAAGTCTTTCCATTCATAGATAACCGGCGGCTGATCGCAGGCCGGCTCATTACGGGAGGCATTAGCGACCCAGATCCGGAGATCCTGCGGCTCTAAGATAGCGTTGTGCAGATTGGAGTGCCCGGCCACGGGCCGCTTGATGATCTTCAGCAGTTTCAACGCGTCAATCCGGCCGTAGTTTTCCCGTATGCGCCGGACCAAAGTCTGGTAATCGCCGTGCGAGATTAGTACGGCGTCGGGAACGGCTTCGAGCAGGCCGTCCGCGTCTTCGCCGGCGCGCGTCACCTGAAACATAGCCGGCGTGGCCGCGATGCCCACGGCATCCGGAATTTTGCTGTCGCTGATCACGTAGAAATATTCACAGGTGCGCTGGCGATTGCGCATGTAGTCAACCGCCTCGTCAAGCGTCGTTGCGTTTTCCAGCGCGCCGCGCAGCAGGAAGCTCATCGGCGTGCCGCCCCATTGACCTTCCCCGCCCCCGCCAATTTCGCCGATGGCAATCTGTTTTTCGTTCATGCCGGTAACCGAGCCGATGAATCCGGCGTAACCGACGTTGACCCAGCGCAACGCGCCGGTGCGATGCGTGGCGATGACCACAGCCTCGTCCTGCAGTCCCACTTCGGTCATGTAATCCAGCACGCGGGCGTGAACCAGCTGGCCGCGGGTGGTGGCCTTGCCGAATACGGCCACGCCACTGCAGTGAAAGAATTCCGGAAAGATATTTCCCCGCCGGACGTCCGCCAGGGGCATATTGGCTCCCTCCGCCAGCCCCCGCATTTCCTCCTGGTATTCCGGATTGATCCAGCGGCTCTGTCGCTCGCAAAGTTTAATGGCATCCTCGGGGAACCATTGACCTTTTTCAAGGGAATAATAAAGACCGGCCCCGTAGACGATCCGATTCAGCAGGCGCCGGATATTGGGCGCCAGCAGGCGGCCGTGCTGATAACCGATTTCATACGCCGTGCCCTCAAGATGGAGCAGGCGGTGACCGTCGCGAATCCTTAACCAGCCTTGACCCGCACGGCTAAACCGGTCCGGCTCCCCGGCGACCAGCTGAAAAGGCAGTTGCAGAATCCGCAGACTCTCCGCCACCGACTTGTCTATTTCCCCGGCAGGAACCTGCCGGGCTGACGCGGACGGAGCGGCAAATATAGAAGCATCGTCCGGTAGTTTTTCGCATTGCAGGGAAAGCGCCCATATCCACGAACCAGCGGGGATATTAAGGCTGAGCGAACGGAGACTGCCGTCCGAGCCGACCAGCGCGACTCCGTGACGCAAGATGATCCGCCAGCACAATCGGCCGTCATGACGCGCCCAGCCCGTAATCCAAGGATGCTCCCAGGCCGAAAGAACCAGCCGCTGCGCGGCGCTTGGCGTCGGCAGGTTCAGCGCCGCTTCCCGCAGCGCTTTCCGGCACTCCGGAAACGAAGTCGGCGGACCGGCAAACTGCACGCCCTTTTTTACGTTGCCGATGAAAGTGGCGTCGCCGCCGCCCAGTTCAAACACATACTTCTCCACGTCAAAGCGCGCGCGAAACCGGTTGTGATCAAGGAACAATTCGACGCGTCCCCCTTCTTTATCTCCGCCGTCCGGTTTCTGACGGAAGATTTCTGCGCTGATTTTGCCCTGAGCGATCGGCCACCGGCCCTGTTCTAACGACTGGTCGATCCGGTCAACATTGCTCCATAACAGCCAATTGGCCGCAGTCCAGTTAAACGCCGTCAGTAACAGCACGAATCCGACAGCTCTGCTCAGTCGCCGAAAGAATAAACGGGTCATACCCGTATCCTCCTCATTTTTGTATCGCAATTACATTACAAGGGTAAAATTATATTCCCATTACGATTGTTACAAGAAGATTTGTCATAAACATTAATCAGCCGGTTTTTCAACGCTTTTGACCTTTAACGCGCTTATCCTGTTCTTGCAGCCAGATCAGTGAATCCAGCACGGCTTCTTCAAGCATCTCGCGCGGGGGACGATCGTGAGTGCTGTCGTACCATCGGATTTCCTTCGGTTGACCGGCGGCGTTGTGCAACGCCTCGACGGAGGAGCGGGGCAGTATTTCGTCCTGCGTCGTGTTTATAAAGAGGAGGGGACGTGGCGCGATCCGGCCGATGTGCAAGATGGGATCAAACGGCCGCAGTATTTCCGCGGCCAGCGGCGCGACCGCTTTCATCCACGAAAAGAAATATCGTTTTCGCAAGTACGGTGAGTCGGCCACCATGCGCTGAAAATCGCCGGCGGCCACGGCGAACACGGCCGCCTTCACGCGCGGATCATAGGCCATCGCCGAACAGCCGATCATGGCGCCCAAACTCGCGCCCCAGAAGTAGACGCGCTCCGGGTCAATGTCGGGCCGTTCCGTGAGCACGTCTACCAGCCGCCGCGTCTCCTGGACAGTCAACACGATCCGCCGGCGAACGTCCAGAATGGCCAGTAATTTTTCCAAGCCCTTGCGCCTCTTATTCCGCCGTTCGCCGCGGCCATATTGTTCCGCGACGAACAGCGCAAAGCCGGTGCGCGTTACCGTCTCGGCGACCTCATTGAACTCTTTGGCCTCTTTACGAAGATCCATCTCCATGCCGATCCCGTAGATAAAAATGATGGCCGGGTAACGCCGGCCAGGTTCGGCGGGAATCACCGCCATCACGGGAACCGTTTCGCCGGGCGAACCTTCAAAGGTGAATTTCTGTATCCGATAGTCGCCCCGGTTTTCATCCGACTGCATGGTTACCCGCGGCGGCGCGGGAGGTAAGGAAGAACGAATCGTCTTCAGGATAAAAAAATCTCCGGCCCGCTTGGCGGCAAAAAGCAGAGCAATGCCCGCAACGACGGCGAGCAGGACCTTCAGCGCGCGACGGACTGCGGGCGGAGTTTTGCCGTAAGGTTGATTTGTGATGTCCGTCACGGGAAAAGTTCCTTCCACGAATAAGCCGTCGGCGGCTGATCGCATGCCGGCTCATTACGGGAGGCATTGGCTACCCAGATCCGTAGATCCTGCGGCTCGAAAATAGCGTCGTGCAGGTTGGAACGCATAGATACCGGCCGTTTGATGATATCAAAGAGCGCGCGGGCATCAATCTTTCCGTAACGCTCCCGTACGCGTTGGACCAGGTGGCGGTAGCGATTCCCCCCTGACAGGAGCACGGCGTTTTCAACCGCCTCGGGGAGCTGCGCCACAGCCTGCCCGGACCGCACCACCTCGAACTTGTTGGTTGTGGCCGCAATGCCCACGGCATCCGGAATTTTCCCATCGCTGATGACGTAATAATATTCGCAGGTGCGACGGCGGTCGCGCATATAGGCCACAGCCTCGTCGAGTGTCGCGGCATGTTCCAGCGCTCCGCGGAGCAGGAAACTCATCGGCGTCCCATCCCAGAAGCCCTCGCCCCCTCCGCCCATTTCGCCGATGGCGATCATTTTCTCATTCATGCCGGTCACCGAGCCGATGAAGCCCGCGTAGCCCACGTTCACGAAGCGCAGGACGCCGGTTCGTTCAACAGCCATGACGACAGCCTCATCCTGCAGTCCCACCCCGGTCATGTAATCGAGCACGCGGGCGTGAACCAGCTGGCCGCGGGTGGTGGCCTTGCCGAATACGGCCACGCCGCTACAGTGAAAGAATTCAGGGATGATGTTGCCAATTTGCACTTCCTCGAGCGAGACGCCGGATCCTTCCGCCAGGCCGCGCATCTCTTCAAAATAAGCGGGATCCATATACGGTCGCTGGCGTTCGATTAAGGCGCGCGCCTCGTTGATAAACCACTTGCCCTTTTCCAGGGAATAAGCCAGTCCCACCCCATAAACCATCCGGCGGCAAACCCGGCGGGCGCTGTCTTGCAGCAGTTTCCCGTGCTGATAGCCGATTTCATAAGACGTTCCGCTCACATACAGCGTGCGATTGCCGTTCCGTATCCGGAGTCGCCCCTTTCCGCAGATTTGCTCGCCATCGGCGCTTTTTCGGACCGGCTGAAATTGCAAAGCGGCGATCCGCAACGCGGCGGCCAAACTCAAGTCCAGCTCGTTGTCTTGGATGGCTATGAACGGGGTTGCCGGCGGCGTGAATTCACTGCTTCCAGGGCTGTTCAACGGTTTTTCAGAGATCGTGGCCAGCCAGCCGGTTTTTGAAGGGGGGCGAAATTCCAGCCGGCGCAGGCTGCCGTTGCCTGCCATGATTGCCTTCCCACCCATCATCCGGATCCGCCAGCCGAACATGCCATCCCTGTGTTCAATTCCGGTAATGAAGGGATGCAGCGCAAGATTAATTCCCAACCGATCCAGCCAGGAAAAACACGGGATCTCTTTTGATATCTCGACGAGCGCTCGACAGGTATCATCCAAGGCCGTGCCATCGGCGACAAAATGCGCCTTTTTGTCCGGCGCACAAAGATGCAACTTGCGGTCGCGATATAGATTTGCGCGGATATTATTATTGGGAGAAGCGAGCGCGACGGCGAAGCAGTCATCGAACACTGACAATCGGGCGGACACAATGTTAAGTGGTGCATTAGCGCCGGGTTTCAGCTCGAACACTTCCAGGGCCATGACGCCCCGGTTCAGCGGCCAGGCGGGCGATGCCAGACAGGCTACGGCCCGGTCATAATTATTCCACAGCATTCGGGAGGCCACGACCCAGTTGCCGACCGTAATAACGATAGCCAGGCCCAAAACCCATTTTAGCGGTCGGATCCAACACTTTGTCCTGATGCAAAAATGAGGGTTGCCGTCGTATGTTGCCATGGTTTGATTTTCGTTTTGCCTTGCCATGCCATCCTTTTTGCTTGAACCATGATGCCAGTTGCGAAGGCGTTACGCTACAAGATTCAGGCGTCGAACAAAAATTAAAATTCACCCCTCCCGGTATATCAACATCATTGTTTACCACAACCGAATGGATTTCCCTTGCCATCAAACATTCAAAGTGGACAATGCTTTCCGATCAGAATGGGTTGATTTCACTGAGTTAACAGCCTTTAATGCGGATCCGCCTCCCGCCGTCGCTAAAGCTATGGCGGGCAAGCTGGCGGAAAGCAACCTGAGTAGATATCTGTGTCCACCCCGAAGTCATTCAAAGTCCATATCAAGACCTACGGCTGTCAAATGAATGAGCGGGACAGCGAAATGATCGCCGTCCTGCTTCAACGTCACGGCTATGCCCTGGCGGAGCGTGAAAGCCAGGCCGATGCCGTGATTGTGAACACCTGCAGTGTGCGCGCCAAGGCGGAAGACAAGGCCATCGGCAAACTGAGGATGTTAATTGTCGCCCGGCAGGAACATCCGGACCGGATCGTCGGGGCCGTTGGTTGTATGGTTCAGCGCCTGAAGGCAGAGCTGTTTCGCAAGGTCCCCGGTCTGGATTTTGCCGTGGGCACGCATGTTCTGGCGCGGGTACCCGCGATCCTCGCCGCCGTGCGCGCCCAGAAGTTAAGCGAAGCACATACTTCAGGGCGTGCCGGCTTGCCCACCGACGTGTCCGGCGAAGTCCCTCCCGACCTCTGGGAGAGTCGGGATCGGAGAGTCGGGACGGAGACGGAAGCCTTGGTGAAGGCGGGACGCCGGGCAATCCTCGATGTTGCGCCAGCCGACGATCCGTATGACGGTCACACGCATTTGCCCGGCGAGATATCCGCCTTTGTTAATATCCTCTTCGGCTGTGATCGGCATTGCGCGTATTGCGTGGTCCCCGAAGTGCGCGGGGGGGAATGGAGTCGGCCGGCCCGGGACGTCATCGCAGAAGTACGCCAGCTGGTCGCGCATGGCGTTAAGGAGGTCACGCTTCTGGGCCAGAGCATCATGGCCTATGGCCGCCAAACCCCAGTCTGGGACCAGACCCCTGCCTGGGAGGCGGCCGATCGCTCGCCGCGCGGCTTCACGGAACCCTTGCCGCGCCTCCTGGAAGCGCTTAACGCTATTCCAGGGCTGTGCCGCCTGCGGTTCACGTCGGGGCATCCTTGCGGCTGTACCGTGGAACTATCCCGTGCTTTCGCCGAACTGCCTGCCGTGTGCGAGCATCTGCACTTGCCCCTGCAGTCCGCGGCCGATCGAATTCTCCGGCGCATGAACCGGGGCTACACGGCGGGAGATTATCGCGTGGCGGTGCGGCGCTTGCAGGAAGCTGCGCCGCGCATCGTGCTGACGACCGATGTCATCGTCGGTTTTCCCACGGAAACGCCGGAAGAATTTGATATGACCCGCGCGTTTCTGGAGGAAATAGGCTTTGATAATGTCTATATCTTCAAATACAATCCGCGTCCAGGTACCCCTGCGGCCCAGTGGAGTGATGACGTGAGCGCCAAGGAAAAACTACGGCGCAATCACGCGCTCCTGGAGGACCAGGGCAGACGCAGTCAGACGTTTCACCAGGCTTTTGTAGGCCAGGCCTGCGAGGTGCTGGTGGAAGGTCCCAGCCTGCGGAACGAAGCGCGCTGGTCCGGGCGCACGCGCCAGAATATCCTGGCCGTCTTTGAGGCGATGCCGCTCCTGAAAGCCGGCGACCTTGTTACGATGCGCATCGCTCAAGCGACCGCGCAAGCGCTATATGGAAAGATTGAAAGAAATGCAGAATGCAGAAGTCAGAATGCAGAAATGTAAATCAGGCCTTCGGCAACTATTTCATGTAGCCGCGGCGGTGACGCCGTGGCCGCAGGAAGAATCCACGCCCTCACGGGCGCGGCTACAAACAAAGAACAAAGAACCACTAACTGCAACTTGATCCTCGATTCTGCATTCTTCATTCTGCATTCTGCATTTAAATAGGAGGGAGTCCAATATGTCGGACTTGGCCTTTATAACCCTGATCTGTGGTGCGCTGGTTTTTGTCTGGAGCGCCGGAATGGCGCTGTGGCCGCGGGGGACGGCCGCCTGGGTTGGCGCGTTTCCCCGGCATGTATGGGCCGGTCGAATTTTGGCCGCCGTGGATATCATTTGGTCGGCTTGGCTCCTCCTGCAGATGAGGTTCGCGTGGGTGGATGCGCACCACATCATGGTGTATGCGGCTGTGCCGGTGGCCTATGTCCTGGTGATCCTGTTCGTGGACGATCTGCTGGCGGCCCGCGCGCTGGGCGGGTTCATGCTTTTGGCGCCGCTCCCGATTCTTGAAAGCGCGTTCGTGCATCCCGCCACGAGCCGTTTGATCATGACGAGTTTTGCTTACCTGCTCGTGATCTTCGGCATCGTACTGGTCTGGAGCCCATTTAAATGGCGTCAATGGACAGAGCGCTGGATTAACCAGGCGCCGATTACCCGTGCCGTGGGCATTGTCGGCCTAATTATTGGCGCCGATATGCTGTTACTGGGCTGGCGCGTGTATTAACACAGCCAGAAGTCAGAGGTCAGAAGTCAGAGGTCAGAAACAGAATAAGGATGCCAGTGACTCTTCCTGCTGATCTCTGACCGCTGACCTCTGATCGCTGGCTATTATTAAATGACAGTTCCCAAAACAACCGCTCGTGCGCCGCGTATTCTGATCCTGCGCGGCGGCGCGCTGGGTGATTTTGCCCTGACCCTACCGGCCATCAGGGCTTTGCGCCAGCATTGGCCTTTGGCCACAATCGAGTTGATCGGGCATCCCGGCATGGCCGAGCTGGCCGTCGTCGCCGGCCTGATTAACCGCGTCCGATCACTGGATGCCTCCGGCATGGCCAAATGGTTTGTTCCGCGCCGCGTTTGGCCGGAGCGCGAGCGGGCTGATATAGCTTCCTTTGACCTTGTTCTGTCCTATCTCAGCGATGCCGATGGCGTGGTGCAGGCCAACCTTCGGGCGGCCGGCGCGAAACGGGTGATTGCCTGTTCGCCAGTCGTCGCATCGGGCCATGCGGCGGATCATTTCCTGCGTCCGGTAACGGACTTGGGAATATCAACGCCGATCAGCGCCGCGCCCCTGCTTGTATGGCCGGCCTCGCTGCGGGAGCAAGGACGGCATTGGTTGAAGGGGCTGGGATTGGCGGACGATGTCATCAGTCTGCATCCGGGCAGTGGCAGTGCCCGGAAAAACTGGCCAGTCGAACAGTTTGCCCTGCTGGCGGATCGCGTGCGGCGCTCCATGTCCGCCCAGCCCCTGTTCATCCTGGGTGAAGCGGATGCGGCCGCGGTGCGGGCGTTGCCGCGGTTGACGCCGGCAGTGCCCGTACTGACTAACCGAACCTTAAAAGAGGTGGCCTCAGTCCTTGCGGTCAGCCGGGGCTATGTGGGCAACGATTCCGGGATTACCCATCTGGCCGCAGCGCTGGGGGTTCCTGTCGTGGCGCTCTTTGGCCTCACGGATGCGGCCATGTGGGGCCCGCGCGGCGCGAATGTTGTCATCCTCCGAGGCTGCGAGCCGACAAGTAAAGCCTTGGCCGCCATTGAGCCTGAAAATGTGTTAAGGGCGCTGGAGCGTTCGATTGCGAATTGCGGAATGCGGATTTGTCCGACTGAACAAATGGATTTCTGTCGTCCCTGCTTCGCCAAGGCTTCGCAGGGCAAGCTGTCGCCTGCCCTCCGTAGCGCCTTGGCGTAGGAGGGTCCATCGCTTGCCGTCTTCCGTCTTCTCTGGGCTGTTGTCCGGTCTTCGTTCTACTCCGTGCCGCCGAAAATGCGGATAATGTCGGCGCAGTCGGGTTGTTCCGCGACCAGCGCCCAATGCAAAGGCGTTTGCTCTTTGATGTCCCGGGCATTTACTTCGGCGCCGGAGCGCAACAGCATTTTTACGACGGCGCTTCTACCTTTGGCGGCGGCCATGTGGAGCGGCGTCACGCGATTCTGGCCGCCCGTACGCGCGTTGATATCGGCGCCGTGATCCAGCAACACTTGGATCACGTCGGCAAAGCCCGCTTCTGCCGCCAAGTGCAGGGGCCTGACCTGGATTACGCCATATTTGGCGCCCATGGCATTCAGATTGGCGCCAGGGGCCAACAGGATTG
>JBDRSI010000184.1:0-10304 GCA_043825055.1 Verrucomicrobiota bacterium | reverse complement strand
CACCGGCCGCATTTGCCGATCCCGCATTTCATGCGCATTTCGAAGGAGAGATACGTGTCCCCGGGTTTGAATCCCAGCTTGGTCAGCTCGGGGATCGTGTACTTTAACATCACCGGCGGACCGCAGATCAGGCAGACCGCGTCCTGCGGCGACGGCTTGACGTCGGCTACTACCGTAGGCACGAACCCTACCCGCCCCTTCCACCCTGCCGCCTCATTGTCCACGGTCAGGGTCACCGCGATGTCCTTGCGCTTCGACCACGCGGCAAATTCCTCCTTGTAGCAGAGCTCGCCGGGGCTCCGGGCGCCGTAAATCACCGTGATGTTTTTCACGGAGGACCGTATGTCCGGATGCAACAGATACCGAATCGTTGCACGTAACGTGGTCACCGCGAACCCGCCGCTGATGATAACTATATTTTTCCCGGCCATTTTCTCGATGGGGTAACCGTTACCCATCGGACCCCGGATGCCCATGGGCCGGCCCGGCTCGGCGTTGTGCAGTTCGGTGGTCACCACGCCGGTAGGATATTGTTTGACCGTAAACTCCACATAATCGCGGTCCAATGGCGAGGACGCGATCCCGATGGGGCTTTCCCCGAAGCCCAGCAGGGATAGTTCCGCAAACTGGCCGACACGGAAATCGAAACGCTTGCGGTCCTCCGGATTCTGGAAGACCAGCCGGAACGTCTTGATATCGCGCGCCTCGTTTTCCACGACCACACGGTCAATCGTGACGGGATACGGGATATAGGGATTGATTTTTGTCTTCTTATCCGTGTTCATCCGTGTCCATCCGTGGTAAAATTCTTTCTTATGGTTTCTCCGCCTTGGCAAGGTCTTGGATTTCCTTCAAGATTTGCCGCACGTCGTTATGCGCCGGACAGGCCGCGATGCATCGGCCGCACCCGACGCAAAACGGAATATGAAATCTACCGACGCCATAACTGAATTTGTGCATGATCCGTTGCCGGGCGCGCTCTTTCTGAGACGTCCGCGGATTATGCCCCGAGGCATGCCGGGTGAACAGGTCGAACTGGCAGGTATCCCAGACCCGCACGCGGGCGCCATCCATACCTCGCGTTTCCTCCTGGATATCAAAGCAATGGCAGGTTGGACACAGAAACGCGCAGGCGCCGCACCCGACGCACGGCTCATGAATCCGGTTCCAGAGATCGGAATTGAAAATCGTTTCAAGATTGCGCTGAATGGCCGCCATATCCAGGGGATGCGTGATACACGCGGACGACAGCTTGCGCGCTTCCGCGATTGCCGCCCGATCTTCCGCCCCAGCCTGCGGAAAGCGCTCGAACGCCGGTTTCAACGCCGCGCCCTTGTCGGTCAGAATTTCCAGCGCCATTCGGCCGCCCGCTAATGGGACGAGAAACGCGTCGCAATCCCGATTATCCATGGGATCAATGCCCAGCTCACGGCAGAATACAAGCGGACCATCCTCGCTAAACCCGCGCCCGATCAAGGTCGTCACGGCGCGCCGCTCCAGGTAGGGCTGGTCCGGGCTGGGCTCGGCCGAAAAAACGGCGTCCAATACTTTCACGGCCTGCACATCACAGGGATGCAGACCCAGCACCGCTTGCGGTTCAGGGGGTGGAGGCGGCGCAATGGTCTCCTTGCCCTTTTCACGGTGATAACGGAAAAGCACTTCGGTCCGCGGCAATAAGGCCTGCTTGGGCGGCACCCGTGGAATTCCACAGGTCCAATCCGCCTGTTCCGGCGCGGTCAACCACGCGAAAACGCACAGGCCATCGTCATTGCGCGTGGGCGCCAGCACCTTGCGCTCCTGCATGAGCGCGCCGACGAACGCCGGCATCTCGGCCAGCGGAATGATTCTGATTTCCTTGGTCATCATCGGATAAACTCGTTACAATCGTCCGTACCGTACATGGCCAGGGGCGGCTGGGCCGCCTCATCCATGCCGGCCATGAACCCATACTCCTGTTTCACATGACTGCGGAGATGATTGTTGTATAACCGCAAATCCACGTTCAGGGGACACCCGCGAACGCAGGCCCCGCATCCTGTGCAACGCCCTCCCAAGTGCATCAACCGCTGAAGGTGGAACATCATGGCGTCGGAAGGATCGTCGGTCCGGCCAACCCATTTCGGCTTGGACGCATCGGCAAAACACGTCTTGCAGTAACAGGCCGGGCACAGGTTCCGGCACGCGTAGCACAGGATGCACTTACTCATTTCCTTATGAAACCGCTCCCAGCGCTGTTCCGCCGGCAATTTTCGCAGTGCTTCCACCTCCGGCGAAAGCTCCGGCGTCTCCGGCTGGGGGACCGGCGCTCCAATCATATAATCGGCCAGCAACGGATTATGCACCGGACACTCCCGGCAGGCCGCGTAAATCATGTTTTCCCGGGGCATTTCACGTCCCATGAGCTTGGCCGCCTGGCGCCGGTCAATGACTCCGCGACAGGGCGCGCCGATGATGATCAGGTTCTTGCGGTTCACCTGCTTTTCCTGGAGCAATCCCACCACCGATCGGGAATCACAGCCTTTGACCACGATGGCGATCTTGCGATCCTTGAACTTGTGCAGGTAATTGGCCAGGTTCATCTCGCAGCGGTCGTCAAAAATCAGTGCGTCCACCTTGCGTGCCAGGTCTCGTTCCGCGTCCGGTGTCAAGCGTTGGAGTGCATTTATGGCGCTCAAAGCGCCATGAATGATAAGCGGCGCGGCCGTCAGGGGCTGGGTGGCGGCCTGGTAGCCGATGAAGATCTCCACCTTGCCCGTGGTCAGCAATTCACGGGCCAAGGTCTTCAAATCAACTTGTTTGGGAGCCGTCATTTTGATTTTCGATTTCCGATTTTTTTCGCCAGCCGGCGGTTGGGACCCAGGGCCCTGACTTTCTCCGTCACCTCGGTCATGACCTGCGCAAACTTTGCGCCTTCGGCCGCTGAAACCCATGAAAACTGGACGCGCCCATCCTCGACGCCGACAAAGTCCAGCAGTTCCTTCAGCAAACGGAACTTCCGGCGCGCATGGTAATTGCCGGTCAGGTAATGGCAATCCCCCGGATGGCATCCTGAGACGAGGACACCGTCCACGCCCTCCTGGAGCGCCTTGAGAATATAGGCCGGGTTCACGCGCCCGGAACAGGGCACGCGCACGATACGGGCATTCGGCGGATACTGCAAACGGCTGACGCCGGCCAGGTCGGCCCCGGCGTACGAGCACCAGTTGCACAAAAACGCCAGAATCTTGGGCTGCCATTCCTTGTTTTCTCTATTTTCCATGGCATTCATATTTACCGTTCATCAGGAGTGGCTGTTCATCCATTCTTCATTCTGCATTCTGCATTCTGCATTTCCTGCCGTTCATAGCGCTGAAATCTCCGCCATAATCTGCTCGTCCGTAAAACCCCGCAGGGTGATCGCGCCGCATCGGCAACTGGCACTACAGGCACCGCATCCCTTGCAGAGCGCCGGATTGATCTTAGCCAGCAGGCGGTCGCTCCGACCGATCTGCTGGATTTCCAGTGTGATGGCCCCGAACGCACAAATCTGTTCGCACAACCCGCAAGCCACGCATCGCTCCGCATCCACGTCGCCGATCGTGCCGTGCGCTTCCAGTTCGTGCCGGGACAGAAGCACGCACGCCCGGGACGCCGCCGCCAGCGCCTGGGCCGTGGATTCATCCGCAGACTTGGGAGCGTGCGCCAGGCCGGCTACGTATATGCCATCGGTCGCGAACTCCACCGGCCGCAGTTTAACATGCGCCTCCAGGAAAAACCCGTCCTGGTTCAGCGGCACCTTGAGCTGTTTGGCGAGGGCATCATTGGCCTCGATATCCGCGATCATGCCGGTGCTGAGCACGAGCAAATCGGGTTTCAGGGTCATCGTCTGCCCGAGGATTGCGTCCTTCACGCTGACGGTGGGCGCCCCACCCTTCCCGTTCCAAGTCACTTCCGGCCGCGCGCTTAAATCGAACCGCGTGAACAACACCCCTTGATCGCGGGCTTGCGCGTAGTACGGCTCCCGCAGGCCGTACGTGCGCATATCACGGTAAAGCACATGCACATCCGCCCGGGAATACAGCGCCTTCAGCCGAATGGCATTCTGGATCGCCTTGGAACAACAGACGCGACTGCAATAGAGCCGCGGCTCTTCCCGCGACCCAACGCACTGGATCATGACCACCGACGATGGTTCGTTCTTCAGCCCCTGTTCCAGCCGGCGGCTCAACTCCAGCTGGGTCATGATATTTTTATGTTGGCCAAACCCGTATTCCTTGGGCTGGTATTCCAGGGCGCCGGTCGCCACGATAATGGCGCCGTGCTTAAACACGGCGCCGTCGGAAAGCGTGGATTCATAATTGCCCACAAACCCCTTGATATCCCGGAGGGCGGCGCCGACATGCGTCTGAACGCGAGGATGATTCTTAACCCGGTTGATGGTGGCGGAGAGCAAAGCCTGGAGGTCCTGGCCGTTGAGGGTCTTCTGTAATTTTCGCAGATTGCCGCCCAATTCCTTGTCTTTCTCCACCAGGCAGACCTCGAAGCCCTGGTCGGCGATCGCCAGGGCGGCGGTCATGCCGCTCAATCCGCCGCCCATGATGAGGGCCGTCGGCGTTACCGGCAGGGCGACCGATTTCAGCGGCGCCGCCAGCCGGGCCATGGCCACCGCCATGCGCACCAGGTCCTGCGCTTTTTCCGTCGCGCCCTGCGGGTCACGCTGATGTACCCAGGAACACTGGTCGCGGATATTGGCCATGACGAACAGATGCGGATTCAATCCCGATTCCCTCATCGTTTCCTGGAACAAGGCCTCATGCGTCCGTGGCGAGCAGGATGCCACCACGACCCGGTTAAGCCGGTGCTCCTCGATGCGCTGTTTGATGAGTTTCTGGGTGTCCTGGGAGCAGGTGTATAGATTGTGGTCGGCATAGGCGACGCCCGGAAGTGTCGCGGCATAATCCTTCACGCAGGGCACATCAACAACACCGGCGATATTGATGCCGCAATGGCAGATAAACACGCCCACGCGCACCGGCTCGCCCGCGATATTCCGCTCCGGCGGATAAGTCTTGGCGGTAACCAGCGTATTCCGCGCCGGCGCCAGAAGACGGGCGGCCTCACAGGCGGCCGCACTGGCCTGAATGACGGTCTCCGGAATATCCTTTGGTCCCGTCGCGGCACCGGCGGCAAACAGACCCGCACGCGATGTCGCCAGCGGCCGCAACGGCTCGGTCCAGATGAAGCCGAACGCGTTCATGTTCACGCCCAGCGCGCGCGCCAGGGCGCGCATATCCGCGGACGGCTCCAAGCCGACGGAAAGAATCACCAGGTCGAACCGCTCCCGCTGGAGCCGGCCGGATTCATCGGTAAAGACCACCTCATTCTCGCCGGTTTTTTCATCACGCACGACGTCCGCCACGCGCGAGTACTTGAAGACAATGCCGTATTCCGACTTGGAGCGCTCCACAAACTTGTCAAAATCCTTGCCGAACGCCCGGATATCCATGACAAAAATGGTCGGCTCCACGGTGCGCTCATGCTCCTTGGCGATAATGGCTTCCTTGACCGCATACATACAGCAGACCGATGAGCAGTAGCCGTTCCGGCAGGACACATCGCGCGAGCCGACGCACTGCAGGAATGCGATGCGCCGCGGCACGCGGCCATCCGACGGCCGCACAACATGACCGCCAAAGGGCCCGGAGGCGGAGAGCATGCGCTCGAATTCCATGCTGGTCACGACATCGGGATTGGTGGTGTAGCCCAGGCCATAATCATGATCCGGCACGAAGGTCTCAAATCCCGGCGCGGCAATGATGGCGCCCACATCCAGCTTCCGCAACCGATCGGCATCAGAATAACAAATTGCCTTGGCTTCACAGATTTTTTCACAGAGCCCGCAGGCGTCGCGGTTAAGCTTGAGGCAGGCAGCGGCGTTGATGGCCGGAACATTCGGCACCGCCTGCGGAAATGGCCTGGAGATGGCGCCCACTGTCGCCAGCCCGGCGTCGAACTTCGAGGTCAGGGCCTGGGGCGTTTCCCCCGAAATCTTTGCCAGATCCAGCAGGCGCGAGCCCGTCGGACACACAAACACGCACGCGCCGCACAGCACACAGCGCGGGCTGATTTCCCCGAATGGCGTCATTACTTTCCGCTCGACGCCGCGGTTGCCGAATGAAATGGCTTCCGCCTGGCTGATCTCGCGGCAGGCCCGTACGCATAGGCCGCAAAGGATGCAGTCATTGGCCGGATTCGTTTCCAATCGGCCGGCCTTCACCCCCATCTTTTCTGCCAGTTCCAGCACCGCAGGACTCTGCGGGCAACTGGCCAGGATGAGTTTCATGACCAGCCCGCGGAGTCGCGTCAGCCGCTCCGACTCGGTCACGACCTCCAGGCCTTCCGCCGCCGGCAAGGTGCAAGACGTGGTCACTTTACGGCGGCCGCCCCGGCCGATGATCTCGACCAAGCACAGGCGGCAGGCGCCATAATCCGAGAGGCTGTCGTGATGGCAGAGCGATGGAATCCAGACGCCGTTTGCCCGGGCAATCCCGAGAACGGACGCGCCACCCTCCGCCTGAACTTTCATGCCGTTGATAGTCAACGTAATCATGGCTTACACAAATGATAAAATTCCAAATTCCAGAATCCTACATTCAAGGAATAAAAACAAAATTCAAAAAAAACCGATCAGCAATCAGAAATCAACTATCAGCAATCAGCAATCCCCCCTCATTCCACCTTCACCGCGTCGAACTTGCACGCTTCCTGGCACTGGCCGCACTTGACACAAACGGCCGGGTCAATCAAATGCGCCTGTTTTTTTTCACCGGCAATGGCTGTGACGGGGCAGACCCGTTTGCACGCGCCGCACCCGGTGCACTTGTCGGCCAGAATCCGGTATTGCACGAGCGCCGGGCACACGCCGGCCGGACATTTCCGATCACGGATATGGGCCTCGTATTCCTCCCGAAAATAGCGCAGGGTGGACAGAACCGGATTAGGCGCCGAGGTGCCCAATCCGCACAGCGAGGCGTTGGCAATCACGTCGCTCAAATCTTCCAGCAGTTCAATATCCCCTTCCTGACCCTGGCCCGCACAGATCCGGTTGAGCACCTGCCCCATTTGCTTCAATCCTTCACGGCAGGACGTGCACTTGCCGCAGGATTCATCCATGAGAAATTCCGTGAAATAGCGCGCCACGTCCACCATGCATGCGCTGTTGTCCATAACGATCATACCGCCGGACCCCATCATGGACCCGGCTTGAGTCAACGAATCAAAATCAACGGGAATATCTATCAGCGACGCCGGAATACAGCCGCCGCTGGGTCCGCCGGTCTGGACGGCCTTCAACTGTTTTCCTTCCGGTACGCCGCCGCCGATCTCGCCGACAATATCCTTGAGCTTGATGCCCATGGGCACTTCGACCAGCCCCGACACCCTGACATTGCCAACGAGCGAAAAGACCTTGGTCCCGGTGCTTTGGGGAGTGCCGATGGCGGCAAACCATTCCGCGCCACGCATGACAATGGCCGGGACATTCGCCCAGGTTTCCACATTATTGAGGACCGTCGGCTTCTCCCACAGGCCGCTTTCAGCCATGTGGATGTGCTTGGCCCGCGGCTCGCCCGGATTGCCTTCGATCGAGGCGATCAGCGCGCTGGATTCGCCGCACACGAAGGCGCCGCTGCCCCGGGCGATATGAACGTCAAAATCGAACCCCGAACCCAGAATGTTTTTCCCAAGCAGGCCGCAGGCGCGCGCCTGGGCAATGGCCTGCTCGAGCTGAACGATCGCCAGCGGGTACTCCGTGCGAATATAAACGTAGCCCTCGCAAGCGCCGATGGCATAGGCGCCGATGGCCATGCCTTCCAGCACGCTGTGGGGATCGCCCTCCATGACGCTCCGGTCCATATAGGCGCCGGGATCGCCTTCGTCCGCATTGCAAATGACGTATTTCACCGGCGCCTTGACTTCATGGCAGGACTGCCACTTGCGGCCCGTCTGAAATCCGCCGCCGCCCCGGCCGCGCAACCCCGACTTCGTCACCTCGCCGATGATCCGCTCCGGCGGCATGGACGTCAGCACTTTGGCCAGGGCGTAATAACCACCCCGGGCGATGTATTCTTCGATATGATCCAGGTCAATGAAGCCGCAATTGCGCAGGGCAATCTTCACCTGCCGGGCGAAAAACGGATGACGCGCATATTCCACGACACCCGCATAGGCGCCGTTCCCCAGGGATCGCGCGGTGCCATCCAGCAAAAATTCATCGCTCTTCATCTTGAAGAGCGCGCCGACGGCATATTCCCGGCCCTCCCGCACCGCCTGCAAAATGCCGGCGACCTGGTTGCCGGTTAGATTGCCATACACGATCCGGGGCTTTCCCGGCTGATAGACATCCAGCAAGGGCTCCTCTTCGCACAGCCCGATACAGCCGACGCGGACGATCGCCCAGCCGTCTTCCGGCCGCGTGTTGCTCCGGACAGCCGCCAGGACCGCATCGGCACCGCACGCCAGGCCGCAGGAGCCGATGCCGACGCCAAGGCGGACGCCGCTATCCGGATACAGGCGCTTCAGGCCCGCCTGCTTGAGCAAGTCCAAATCCTGGGGCTTCGCAATGTTCACGTCGGATAATCCTTTAATATCTTCGCAATTTTCGCGGACTTGACGTTGCCGTAAATCCGCTCATCCACCTTTACGACCGGCGCCAGACTACAGCACCCGAGGCATCGGACGATTTCCAGGGAAAAGCGCCGGTCCGGCGTGGTTTGCCCCACGTCAATCTTCAATTCCCGCTTGAGTTCGGCGATTAACCGCGCAGAACCACGGATATGGCACGCCGTGCCGTCGCAGAGGCTGATCGTATGCCGGCCGCGCGGAATGAACGAGAACGCCTTGTAGAACGTCCCAATCCGGTACAGTCGGCTCGCGGGAATGTTAAGGGTCCGGGCAAGATAGGCAATCACTTCCCGCGGCAGATAGCGAAGCCGGACGTTCACTTCCTGGAGAACGCGGATCACGGCGTTCGGCGAGGTTCCATGCTCGGCCAACAGATCATCCACCAGCGTTTTGAATTGCAGAGCAATGATGACCGGTTCCTCATCGACATCAAAACGCGGCAGGTTACGGGTCGGACACTGGGTCAGGCATAAGCCGCATCCGGTGCACTTGGTCACATCCACGTAGCGGGCTTTCTGCTTCACCTCGATCTGGAAATGTCCGGCCGACCCTGTGACGCCCTGCACCTCGGCCAAAGTCAGCAGTTCGATATTCCGGTGGCGGGCGGCCTCCACGAGCTTTGGCGAAAGAATGCACATGGAACAGTCGTTCGTTGGGAACGTCTTGTCTAATCGCGCCATGTTGCCGCCGATGGCCGGCGTCGCCTCCGCCAGGTACACCTTGAACCCGCTGTCCGCGAGGTCCAGGGCCGATTGGATGCCGGCAATGCCGCCGCCAATCACCATAACGGCGCCGGTTACATGTTGCGATTGTTGGGATGCGATCATGATTTCAAACTCGCCAGACACTCATCCACGCGCTGTTTTAACGCCGCGTACTTCGGACGGTCGGCCACCAGCAGGTTGGCCGCATCCCGTCGCAGTTTAAGCATTAATTCCTCCAGCCGCATCAGTTCTTCCGCTATATCCGCCTTCACATGGCCTTCCTTGACCGCCAGGGCGCGCAGCGCCTTCATGACATCCCTGAATTTGACGTTCTGGGGACACTTGGCATAGCAGGCATAACACTGGACGCACTGCCAGAGCATGGGGGAAGACAACACCTCGCGCCGCATCCCCAGTAATACCTGGCGGATGATTTTGCGCGGATTAAAATCATCATTCACGCCTGCCACCGGACAGGCGGCCGTACAGGTCCCGCACGCAAAACACAGTTTGATGTTCTCGCCGCCGGGATAGGCCGCGACATCAAACTTGAACTTCGGATCCAGATCCTTGCTTAAGATAGTTTCCATAATTTCCTCTTTCTCTAACGTTGGCTGTGCCCGCAACCCAAAGAAATCAACCGCTAATGGACGCTAATAAACGCTAATGAAGCAGAAAAAAGATTCTTGTAAATAGGAAACTCCACCGTCTTTACCGGTATTCGCGTCTATTCGCGTTCATTCGCGGTAAAATATTCTTGTTTTTCGTAGCTTTTCTTATGTATCAGGTACTAACGTTGGCTGTGCCCGCAACCCAAAGAATTTGCCCGCTAAACACGCGAAAAGAACGCTAAATTAAAAGGGGGTTCTTTTCTTTTTTCGCGTCATTTCGTGTCGGTAATGTGGTCTCTTGGGTTCAAAAAAGAGTGGGAAATCTGGA
>JBDRSI010000183.1:0-2637 GCA_043825055.1 Verrucomicrobiota bacterium | reverse complement strand
TCATCCTGGTTCCAGTCCGTCTCGTTTGACGGAGTAGTTGCCTTGAGTTGGAGCCGCATTGCCTGCCTGTCGCCGACGCCCATCATGATGACAACGATATCGGGCTTTTTTGACTTCGTGATGGCTTCGATCTTGGCCAACCAGTCAAACAGGTCGAGCCGGGACAGGCCTGGGCGCAGGGAGGTGAAAGAAAAGACGCTGAATCCCGGCTGTTTGGCCAGCTCGCGTTCCATCGCATGGGATACCGCGCGCATGATGGAATCTCCCACGATCATCACCCTCGTCACGGACGGCTTGTCGGCATAGACGGGCAGACAGGCGGTCAGGGTGAAAAAAAAGAGAGCAATACACGAACACGCCGTTCGCGGATACCCTGTTCTACGGTTTGGTGTCATAAATGGTTGCCTTTCTCTGCGCCGCATTGGGATATAGGATGATGTCAAGGCCGGCCGGCGGCCTTGACAAACCATATAATCTATTATCCAGTTTCCAGCTACATAATTCACAACCACAGGAGCGAATCGTCGTCCGGCGAGGCTTCTTCCCCCTCGTCGTCGCCCCAGTATTCCAGTTGAATGATCCGGGTCTGATCGCTTTCGGGGAAAACACCGTATCCCAGGCGGACATTGCGCATATACGCCACATGGTTTTGCTTGTCCAGCACAACGGCAACAATATCCAGCGGCGTCGTTTCCAGTTCGCGCTCCAACCGCTCAAACCACGCCGGCGGCGGCATCTCGGGGAAAAGCAGGATAAAGCCTTGAACGTGGTTGTCTTTCGCGGTCTTCGCCAGAAGTTCGCCGGAAATTTCCGGCGTGCGCATCTCCACCATCGGGAGCAGACGCATGCGATAATAAAGCGAAAAAATGCGGACCATCATTTCATCCGCGCCGATCTGGTGGATCAATTGGCCCTCGGGATTCTGGCGGAACCAGCGCGGCGCCATGATCGAAAACGCATAATGCATGGCATTCAATTGCCGCAAAAAGTTCTCCGGCTTTTGCTCCTTGATCTCAGCGGGCAGACAGGCAATATGGACCGGCAGCGGGCCGGCGGCCAGGCGTTGGATCGTGGCCTTCGCCACACCCGGAACAGGGTCATAAACGCTAAGAGCCCAGTAGCCCCCTTTCATTTCAAAGGGAATTTGAATGGGCGCATTGAAAGCCGGTTCTCCGTCCAAATAACCCATGGCCCCATCGCCTTGCACTTCCAGTCGAACCCTGACCGGCCGATTGGGCTTATGCCAGGGCTTTTGGTTCCTGTTCACAAGGTGGCCGTTCCGCCAAACCTGCAATAAAACCGTATCCCCGGATTGATTGAAACCAAAGCGCACCATGTGGTCGGCCGTCCGTCGCGCGCACAGCCAGAACATTCCGATGAGCTCATTAAGGTCCGCTTCAAGATAACCGTTATGCATCGCATCCGTTCCATACAGCCGGAGATTCATTTCCGAACGTCCCTGTAAGGTTTTTATACGGATCCATCCTTTTTCCCCCATATAATGTCCCCCAAGGACATTCCAGGCCGAAGACAGGATGCCATCGTTAAATGTCTCGACGATCGGCATGGAAAGGGGGCACAGCTTCTGGTAGAGTTCGCGCAAGGAATCGTCCTTGGCATGTGCAGCCACGCGCTCCACGAAATTGAACATCTGGCACGACTCCGGCAGCGCCAATAAATTGTTCTTTAAGAGCGCCGCGCCGAACTCAAACTGGAGGGCAGGCTGACTGCCGACTGTCAGGAGCCGGCGCATGTTGGCGTAACGTTCGGAAGGTTGATCCAGCAAGGAATGCAACAAGATCAGAGCTTTGATATTGTTCGGATCCAACGACAACACATGGTGGATCAAATCGCGGGCGTTCTGGCGCCGATTATGCAGGTTCAGCCATTCCGCCTGGGCAAGGAGAATATCCGTATTGTCCGGAAAGAGCCGGGAATAAAGGTTCAACGCGTCACGGGCCTCGTCGGACCGGTCGCATACATTAAGGAGCCGGGCCCGGCGAATGGCCAGGTTGATCTGGGCCGGATTGATTGCCATGCTCTGGTCGTAAAAATCGGCCGCTTTGGTGTTGTTGCCCAGACGCTGCCAGGCATTTCCGATCAGCATCAAAATCCTGGGATTATCCGGTTCGATGTTGTGACATTGTTGCCATACCGTGAGGGCCTTGGTATAATTGCCGCCGACATAGGCCGATTGACCTTCCTGCTGCAACTTGGAAAGGCGCGTTTCCTTCTCCGGCGCTTCACCCAGCGCTGCAAGCGCCTGCAACTCGTAATAAAAAGGAGCGTCTTCGCCGGGCTCTGGTTTCGGCACGACTTCTTTCTTTGACACGGTCGCGGCCTTAAGCACGGCAGCGTTCGTCGCCAGACCGCTTTCGGATCCCGTCACGAACGCCACCCCGGGAACGATCGCCAACATGGCTTGCGCTCCCATGGTGTTTTCCAGCGCGGCCGGCAGTTGAACACAGAGGGACAGGCCTTTGGCCTTCAAAGCTGTTTGGCACTGTTTCAGCCAGTAAGAGAGCGTGACGACGGACGTTTTGGACAGATAGCCCAGATTGAAGAAAAGCCCGTCAAACGCCGCTTTCGCCGCTTTATCGGCCAACTCCGCCGGCGGGAGCTGATCCACCCCGCTTT
>JBDRSI010000182.1:0-3994 GCA_043825055.1 Verrucomicrobiota bacterium | reverse complement strand
ATCTCAGTCAAACTCTATGCCTGCCATTCGGTGGGCGCCCTTGCCCTGGCGCGCGAGGCAGACCAAAGAAAAGTATACGCATTTTTGGCCGCCGCCGGTTACCACGGCGTGCTGGCGGTGCATGCCGAGAAAGAGACACTGTTCACCCGCAGTTTTGATTCCGCGCGGCCGGCCAGTCACAGCTTGGCCCGTCCGCCCCAGGCGGAAACGGCCTCAATCGCCGATCAGATCGCATTCGCCCGGGCGGCTAATTTCCAGGGAACTTTGCACATCTGCCATCTTTCCACCGCGTCGTCGTTGGAGCTTGTCAAGGCGGCGCGTCAGGACCTGAATATCACCTGCGGTGTCACCCCCCACCACCTGTTGTGGTCAACGGATCACATGAAAGGCCGGGAAGGCATGCTTTATAAGGTCAACCCGCCGTTGCGCGAGTTGGCGGACACGATTGCCTTGCGTCAGGCGCTCAAGCGGGGCGAAATTGACTGGATCGAAACGGACCACGCGCCCCACGCCATCAGCGAAAAACTGTACTCGCCCTACGAATCCGGCTATCCTTCGCTTTGCCTGTACCGGTCGCTGGTGGATGATGTTTTACCCTACTGGGGGGTGAGCGAAGCCACGATTAAGGCCATTACCAGCACCGCCATTCAGCGGGTTTTTGGAGAAAGGAAATTCTTATGACGATCAATGAACTGAAGAACGAAAAAGTCGGCCTGTGCGTCTCCGGCGGCTTGGACAGCCGGACCATAACAAAAAAGCTCGTTGACCTGGGGATTGACGTCGTGTGTTTCACGGCAGACCTCGGCCAGCCGGACGAATCCGATATTCGCGCCATCCAGACCCGCATGGCGCCCTGCGGCGCGAACACGGTGATCGTAGACCTCAAGCGTTCCATGGCCGAGGCCTGCTTTGAGGTCATTAAGGCTCAGGCCATGTATGATGGCGGCTACTGGAACAGCACGGGGATCGCGCGGGCGGTGACCGTGCAGGGCCTGATCCCTGAAATGAAAAAGCGCGGCTGCACTGTGCTGGCACACGGGGCCACCGGACGGGGCAACGACCAGGTTCGCTTTGAACGCTATACCAATGTGCTGGCTCCCGAGATGAACGTGTATGCGCCCTGGCGCGATCCAACCTTGCTGAATGAATTTCCCGGCCGCGCCCGGATGGCAGCTTATCTTAAGGACTTCGGCATGGATGCTTTCGCCGGCGGCAAAAAAAAATATTCCACCGACGCCAACCTGGCGGGCCTTTCCCACGAAGCCGAGGAACTGGAAAGCCTCCAAACCCCCTGTACTATTGTCACGCCCACTATGGGCGTATGGCCGGATAAAGCCCCGGATAAAGTGGAGCGCTTTACCGTGCATTTTGAGAAAGCGCGTGTTACCCGTCTCAACGGCAAAAAAGTTGCGCCCCTGAAGGCCATGCGGTTAGCCAACCGCATTGGAGGACGGAACGGTATCGGCATGAAGAATGCACTGGAGAATCGGGTGATCGGCACCAAGAGCCGCGGTGTCTATGAAGCGCCCGGCATGGAACTGCTGGGCCGTTGCCTGGAGTATGTTTACCAGGCGACCTTGGATCGGCGCGCGACCCTGCTGTTCAAGCACCTCTCAAACTTAGTGGCCAATCAGATCTATGACGGCCGCTATTTCGACCCAGCCACGCGAGGGGCCTTGGCCGCCATAAACGTTTTGGCCGCATCCGCCACTGGTGTCGTTCAGGTGGGCCTTTACAAGGGCAACATCTATTTTCAGAAACTGACTGACTGTCCAGGCTCGCTCTATAATCCGGCAGATTCTTCCATGGAAGCAAGCCGGGGGTTAAACCCCGTCAGCTCGCAGGGATTTATGGAGATCCAAAGTGTCGAGGCCCGCAGTCTGGCCAGGGCGGGGCAGATAAATTACAAATTCCAAAAAAGAAAATAACGCCAAACGTTTTCGTTCTGTTATTTGCCTTTGTTCGAATTTCCTTGGAATTTTACCCGTTCAGGGGCCTTGGAATTCACGTATGGCATCGCCGCACTCGAAGACGGCGGCCAGCAGGGCCACGCGGATCCACATGCCGTTGCGCACCTGGCGCCAATAGACGGCGCGCGGATCACGGTCCACCGCGACGGCGATTTCCTGGCGGCGGGGCAAGGGATGCATGATCACGGCATGCGGCTGAAGAAGCTTGAGGTGCTCTGCCGTAAAACCGAATTTGGAAATATCAATCTTGCCGCTGTCCCCCGTCTTTTCATCCCATTCGTCCTGGATGCGTGTCATGTAAATGGCGTCGGCCGCGGGAACAACTTTTTTAAAATCACTGCCAACTTCGAACTCGATGCGGGCCGCGCGCAGGAGATCAAGGATATCCTCCTTGATCTGCAACGGCGGCGGCGCGATAAAGTATTGTTTTACACCCTGGTAGCGGGTCAGCAGGAATGCGAGCGAGCGCACCGTGCGGCCCCGAGCAAGGTCGCCCACAAATACTATTTTTTTGTGGTCTATGCCGCCACGCGTTTCAAAACTGCGCTGGAGGGTGTAAATATCGAGCAGGGCCTGGGTCGGGTGTTGGTCCTTGCCGGAACCGGCGCTGATGATCGGCACGGGGCGTTCGGTGTTGGAAAGTACCCAGGCCATTTTTTCGGCCAGGCCGCCAACGGCACTGCGCATGATGATGACATCGGCGAACGAGCTGAACGTACGGATGGAGTCCTCCTGGGTTTCGCCTTTCATTTCGCTGGACGTGGAAATGTCGCGCACTTCCACTGTTTTCATGCCCAGGATCTGGCAGGCGGAATGAAAGGAGAGAAACGTGCGCGTACTGGGTTGCGAGAAATAGAGCATCGCCGTCCGGTGCGAAAGCAGGCCGCGCAGAAAATCCATGCCGGTTTTGCTCTTGGCAATCTGGCGGATGCGCGTGGCCATCATACCCAGCTCCTCCAACAGCGGCCGCGTGAACTGCTGGGCCATTAATACATGAAAAGGGCGCAGACCCAGGTTAAAGCACTCGGCCTTCTCCAGTGGCGCCAGGCTCTGCAGGTCATTCCAGGCCATTTCCGCCAGCGTGCGCATTGTTGAATTCATCGTTTTCTATTACCCTTTAATTAGACCGCCAAAGACGGCAACACAAAAACTGGATTCCCGATCAAGTCGGGAATGACATACAAGGTCCATCCATTCTGCCTGCCCCGCGTAGCCTCCGAACGAAGAGGGGTCATTCCCGTGAAAACGGGAATCCAGAATATGCGTTAATTTGAAATTCCTTAGCATCCCGTCAGGGTTGCCACCATTAAAGCCTTAATGGTGTGCATCCGGTTCTCGGCCTGGTCAAAGACCTTGGAAAACGGCGCTTCAAACACCTCGTCTGTGACTTCCAGCGCCCCCAGTGTGCGGGTCAGCTCCGTCTCGTGGTTATGGAAGGCCGGCAGGCAGTGCAGAAAAATAACGCCGTTCCGATCCGCGTTGCCGGTTTGCCGTATGAGGTCCATGTTGACCTGGTATGGTTTCAGGAGCCGCAGTCGCTCGTCAAATTTAGATTCCTCGCCCATGGAGACCCAGACGTCCGTGTAAATAACCTGGGCGCCGGCCACGGCCCTGGCTGGATCCGGCTCCACCGTCACAGTGCAGGCGTTCCGACGTGCCACGGCCTGGACGTCATCCAGACACGCCTGGGCGGGCGCAAGTTCCCGTGGCGTGCAATCCACGAAATGGGCGCCCGCCTTGGCGCACCCCATCATGAGGGAAAGACACACGTTGTTGCGGCCGTCGCCCATATAGACCACCTTAAGACCTTTCAAGCGGTGGAAATATTCGCGTATGGTCATCAGGTCCGCCAGTGCCTGCGTGGGATGTGCGTCGTCCGTCAGCCCATTCCAGACCGGTACACCGGCATGCTGCGCCAGGATTTCCACGGTTTCTTGTTTAAAGCCCCGGAATTGGATGGCGTCGAACATGCGGCCCAGCACACGGGCGGAATCCTTGATGGATTCCTTCTTGCCCAAATGAAT
>JBDRSI010000181.1:0-3497 GCA_043825055.1 Verrucomicrobiota bacterium | reverse complement strand
CGCAGGCAGGCTCAGGGCTCGTGCTCAGGGTTAGCCTTGAGCAAGCCCCGATCGCGAAGAGCATCGGGGCGCGTCGAAATTTCAAAGCCGTTGGCTTTGAAATGCTTATGAATGAAAATATGTTTTTCATGAATAATGCAGGCTAAGGGAGGAAAGATTATGGCAGGCGTCAGGCTCGGACGAGGGTTAACCATTGCGCTATGCGCCGCACTGCTGTTCGCCGGCTGTCGGGAGAACCCGACCCAGAAAGCCTACCGGCAAGGCGTACAGGCGCTTAAGCGGGGACATTACAACCAGAGCATCCGCCTTTTGCAGAAGAGCGCCAGACTCGGCGGCACGAATGCGCCCGTGGCCGCCATTTATAATGGCCTGGGTCTTGCTTATTACCGCATCGGCCAGCCGGAAAATGCCTTGGGTGCTTTTGAGTTGAGCATCCGGCTGGATCCTAAAGTTGCGGAACCGGTCTATAACACCGGTGTCATTATGGCTGAATCCGGGCGTGAAGCTCAAGCGGTGGCCTGCTTTGAGAAGGCGGCGCAGTTGGATCCCTCCGGTACACGCGCGCTCGAATATCTTGGCCGGATTTTCTACCGGAATCAGCGATGGGATAATGCCCGCAAGGCCCTGAACGAGGCGCGTCAGCGCGCGCCCCGCGCGCCCCGTATCCTGACCGCCATGGCGCTCCTGGAGCTTCAGGTCACCAACGTGGTGCCGGCCGTTTCCTGCTTGCAGGAAGCGCTGGAGCATGATGCCGGTTATGCCCCGGCGCTTTATAATCTGGCCATTGTTAATCACCTCTGGCTGAAAAACGACAGTCAGGCGGCGCCGTTGTTCAAGGATTACCTGCGTCTGGCCCCGAAAGGGGAGGGTGCTGAAAAAGCCGCCCAGATACTCAAGGACATTAGCAAGCTGTCGTCATCTGCGGCCGTCGAGGAAAATCCCGTCGTTGTGCCGCCGGTCACAAATGCGTCCGTCTCTTCCGTTTTACCTGTGAGCGGGACCACCGACAAAACCGGGCAACAACAGCCAGCATCATCCCTTGGCGTGGCCAAGGCCCCGTCCTGCGAGGAATTGTTACGGGTTGCCCGGAAGCTGGAACAGCAGGGCCGCCTTGAAGCCGCCATCAACAATTATCTGCTTTCGGCGCGCGAAGCCGAACGTGTGGGCAAGCCTTCGGTTCGGGATCAGGCCGCGCGGGAAGCCAACGGACTCTGCGCGCAGAATGCCCGCGCCCATTACGAAGTGGGCCTGTATTGGGTTGAACGCGGTCGGCCGGACGAAGCCCTGGCCCATTTGAAGCAGGCCGCGGAGTTAAGTAATACCTGGTATGAGGCGCACTTCGCGGTGGCCCGGGTGGCTGTGGATAAAAACGAGTTCGATGCGGCGTTGATTTCGTTGAAAAAGGCGGACCAATACCGCCCCGACCGGCCCGAAGCATTGTGGATGCTGGCCCAGCTGTATGACCGTAATCTCGGTTTGACCAACCAGGCGATCCAAGCTTATGAACTGTTTGACCAACGGTTCGGCGGCGATGGACGGACCCAGGAAGGGCGCGGGCGGCTGAAAGCGCTGAAGGGCGGTGGCATAGAAGAGAACGTGCGCCCCTCTGCTCCCGCTAAAACCGACACGCAGAGCCGCTGGCGACGGCTGTTCAAGTTGCGGTTGCAAAAAAATCCGGAAAACTGAGACAGGAACGTGTAGCCGAAAATCCGCTCGTAATCCGTCAGCCGATGGACGCGGATCAGGAATGGCTTTTTGCCCTAATAAGAAAATAGTGGTTGCCGCCATGGCGAAGATTCTCCTCGTTGACGATGAAGTCCATTTGCTGAAAGCAATGGATATGTTCCTGCGTAGCCGGAAGCACGACGTGATGCCGGTTTCGGATGGCCGCGAAGCGGAAAGCCTGATCCGGTCAAGTCCCTATGACCTGATTATTTCCGACATCCGCATGACGCCCGTGGACGGACTCCACCTGTTGCGCATTGCCCGGGAATCTTGTCCGGAAACCCCCGTGATTCTAGTCACGGCTTATGCGACGCTGGATATCGCGCTGGATGCCATCAAAGCCGGCGCATTCGACTTTGTCACCAAGCCCTTCAAGACCGATAATTTCATGGCCACTGTCCGGCGCGCCCTGGATTACCCTCGCATCGTGGATGGCGCCATTCAGCTGGATCCATCCGAGTCCACTACCCGGCGGTTCGGCCCGCTGGTTGTCAAGAGCGCGGAAATGCAGGCGCTCTGCCAGCGCCTGGAACAACTCGTGCCAACGGATGAAGCGGTCCTGATCCTGGGCGAGCGGGGTGCGGGCAAGCGCCAGGTGGCCCAAATCCTGCACGGACTCAGCCGGCGCAAGGATTGCCCGTTTGTTTCCGTGGACTGCTCGGCCGGGACGGTCGCCGATCTAAACGCGCAGTTATTTGGGGCGGGTTCGTCATCGGCGGATTCGCCGGCGGCGGATTCGCCGATGGAAAAAGTCGGCGCCCTGGAGACCGCCAACGGCGGCACGGTGGTTCTGGAATACATCGAAGAATTGCCGGCGGCTCTTCAGCCGTCAATTGTCTGCCTGATCAAGATGCGCGAATTCATGCGGCCGGGCGACACGCAGGTTCACCAAGTGGATGTCCGCATCATGGCCACCAGCCGAGCGCTCCCGGTGGTTCAACCCGGTGACGACCCGCAACACGTCGAATGGATTCAAACGCTCTCGTCCATTTCGGTGCCTGTCCCACCGCTGAGGGAAAGGCGGGCCGATTTGTTGCCGCTGATCAGCCGCTGGGTTTATCAGCGGGCGACGCGGCCCAAGTCCGGGCCCTGGAAAATGACGGCCCAAGCGTTTGATGTGCTGGACCAGTATCCCTGGCCGGGCAACGTCGAAGAACTGGAACGGACCCTGTCCCAGGCCATGACCAAGTCCCGGGAACAACAGATTGACATTTCGGATCTGCCCTCTTCGTTGGTTGAGGCGGTTGTGCAGATGAAATCCCTTCCCCGGCAGCATCTCCAACGGAATGAACTGCGGGGCAAATCTTTCCGGGACTATATCCGGCTCAAGCAGGATGACTATCGCCCGTTATCCGGGCCACAGGCGGAGAGGAGATCGTGAACCAGCTTGATCAAGTTGGCCCATTGAAAGGGCTTGATGATATAACCCGCGGCGCCCAAGTGCCGGGCCTTTTGGCGATCTTCCACGGTTGAGCGTGCCGTAAGAAAGACAATGGGAATGCGCTCCATCGCCGGATCCTGTCGCAACTGCTGGAACACCTCAAACCCATTGCGCCCCGGCAGGCAGATATCGAGGAGAATCAGGTCCGGTTTTTCTTCCTGGGCCCGTTCCAAGGCGCTGGCGCCGTCGGTCACGCACGCGGTCTGATAACCTTCCGCCTTGAGCCGCATGACGAGGGCCTGGACCAGGTCCGATTCATCTTCGATAATGAATATTTTTGCGCTCATGGGTGCTTGGCCTGCATTATTCATGAAAACCACATTTTCATTCA
>JBDRSI010000180.1:0-2551 GCA_043825055.1 Verrucomicrobiota bacterium | reverse complement strand
GCACCTGCTCGATCTCGCGCCCGAACAGGCGTGCGGCCGCAGTATCCAGGAAGCCGTGCGTAATCGGGACTTGCAGACCTTTATCGGCGCCACTCTCACGGGAACGGGTTCGGCCGAAGGCGAGATCGTCATGTACGGTATTGATGAACGTTTCCTTCAACTGCACGGCACGGCGCTGACGGACAGCGCGGGCTCCAATATCGGCGCGTTGATTGTTTTGAGCGATATCACGCGGTTGAAACGTTTGGAGACGGTGCGCCGCGATTTTGTCGCCAACGTATCGCATGAACTCAAGACGCCGATAACCGCCCTCAAGGGTTGTGTGGAAACCCTGTCGGATACTAAGCCGATGGATCCCGTTGAGAACTCACGGTTCCTGACCATGATGGCCCGGCAGGTGGCCCGCATGGAAGCGCTGGTGGAAGACCTGCTGAGCCTGTCCCGGATCGAATTTGACGCCGAACGCAAACGCGTCGCCCTCGACCAGGGCGCGATTGGCGACGTCCTGCAACGGGCGGCCCAGTCGTTCACAGTGGCGGCGGCGGCCAAGTCAATCAGCCTGGCAGTGGAGTGCCCCGCGGAAATCACGGCCCCCATCAACGCCGCCTTGCTGGAGCAAGCCATGGGTAATCTGCTCGACAACGCGATCAAATTCAGCGCGGCTGGAACGCGGATCCTGATTAGCGGCTGCCTGTCCGGCAACGACGTGGAAATCCAAGTGAGCGACCAGGGACCCGGAATTGAGAAGAAGCATTTACCCCGTCTTTTCGAGCGATTTTATCGCGTGGATCAGGCCCGCAGTCGAACGCTCGGCGGAACCGGGCTGGGCTTGGCCATCGTTAAACACATCGCGCTGGCGCATCGCGGCACGGTGACTGTTGCCAGCGAGCCCGGGCAAGGCAGCACCTTCACCATCAGAATCCCCGCCAGACAATTTGGCTGATTTGCCCGTTGCCGGAAGCGCTTGACCACATCCCGCATTTCGATCCCAGCCAGCCGGCTTTTGCCTGTCTTACTCCGCCGTGATCCCCTCAAAATCTAACCAACTTCTAACTTGGTTCTCATTCGGACCTAACGCTGCCGCGCTGTAATTGGCGCAGTTAAACGAACGAAAAGGCTGTGCCCCCGGCCAGAAATAAACCGGCGGGGAAGAGCTCAATGCCGGCAAACAGAAAGGAGACGCGGCGATGCAGCAGGTAAAGGTCGAAACCCGTAAGTCAGTGAACAAACAAGGAGGAGTTATGAAACGAATTATGTTCGGACTTTTGGCGGGCATAGTCATCTCGGGAACGGCATGGGCCCAAACGCCCCTGACCCCGACGCAAGGCCCCTTGGTCGCGCCCGCGCCCGTGAAAGCGTCGAAGACCTGGGTGGATTATCTTACCTTCAAGGGCGATGTCCGCCTGCGAGGCGAGACGATTAACGATGATTCGAAAAAGAATTCGTCGGGCGAGGATTACACGCGCGACCGCGCCCGCATCCGGGCCCGGCTCAACGCAGAAGCTAAGGTTGACGATCTGAAAGCCGGCATCGGGTTTTCCACCGGCGGTGCGGATCCCGTTTCCGGGAACCAGACGCTCGGCGACGGGTTCACTAAAAAGGAAATCCGGCTGGATCTGGCCTACATTGATTACAAATTCCTGAAAGACGACAACTATGAACTTGCAGCTATTGGCGGCAAGATGAAAAACCCGCTCATCACTATGCCTGACGATCTGATCTGGGATAGCGATCTGAACCCGGAAGGCGCGGTCGCAAAATTCCGGCTCGGCAATGATTTCGTGACCCTCCTGGTCAACGGCGAAGGCCTGTTTATTCAAGAGCGTAATGCCCAAAAGAATGCTGCCGGCTTGGCCGGCCAGGCCGCCGTGAAGTTCCAGTTCATGCCGGAAATCGGACTGACCCTGGGCGGAACTTATCTCGCGTATCAGAATATCCAGGGGTATGACGTCATTGACTGGGAAAATAAAAATAATTCCTACGGCAACAGCACGATTCCAGGCTCGGTTAGCGGGAGCACCACCAACAAGGCTTGGGCGGCCGAGTTCACCCCGATCATAGGATTTGTACAACTCGATTTATGGCTGGGCTTTCCCCTGTCGTTCTACGGTCAGGCGCTGACGAACCCGGATGCGGATGCCAATAAGAACGGCTACATGGGTGGCGTTTCGCTGGGCAAGGCCAAGAATCCGAAGACCTTTGAAGTCGGCTACAGCTATACCAAGCTGGAGAAGGATGCCACCCTCGGCATGTTCACCGACTCCGACCGCTGGGGCGGAGGCACCGATGGCAAGGGCAGTAAGTTCTACGGCAAGTACCAGATCAATAAGAATCTGCAGGCCTGCGCCACCTTCTTCCTGGACCAGAAGAAAATCTCCGCGGCCGACGGTGGAACGGATTACAACCGGTTTCAACTGGACGTGCAGGCGTCATTCTAAACCGATCAGGAGGACAAAACCATGGCAACGTATGCCTTTCGCGAAGAACTTGAGCAAGCAAGCCTTGAGTGGAAACTCCGGCGACTGATGGAAATCCACAGCGTGGTGAATCT
>JBDRSI010000179.1:0-8796 GCA_043825055.1 Verrucomicrobiota bacterium | reverse complement strand
CCGCACGAACGGCGCTGCATGTCGACCCGATAGTTGCTGATAGTTTTTTTCATACGCATATTCTATGCCAAATTATCACCTTCTTACATAATGGAAACTTTGATCGCACAAAATCTGTGCAACTTTGCTCGCACCGCGGCACAACTATGCCAAAATACATGTAGAATGGAATAATGATATAAATATGTTGCCCCGGGCCTATTCCGCTGACTTGCCTTGGCAAAGTACTTGCGCTTGGACGACGATTCCTTAAGGCGGATTGCAATGGCGGCGGCCATTATTGTCATTATTGATAATCTTGGAATATGAATATATAAATATCCGGGTTAACCGTTAACCCGTTCCGGTCCGCAAAAACTCTGCCAGGGCCTCCTGCCAAGAGCGGATGGGAGCATCCAGGATAGACTGGATTTTAGCCGTGTCGAACGACGAATTTTTGGGACGAAGGGCGGGGGTCGGAAACGTCTCGCTGGCGCAAGGCGTGATCTTGGTCGGCAAGTTTAATTGTGCGGCGATGAACCGGGCCACCTCGAAGCGCGAGGCATAGCCGGAGTTCGCAAAATGATAAAGCCCCTCGCGGCGGTCGCGGATCAGGACGGCGATGGCCCGGGCCATGTCTGCCGTCCAGGTCGGCGCGCCAACCTGGTCCTCAACCACCTTCAATTCCATGCCGGTCCGGGCGCGCTCTTGAATCTTGCTGATAAAGTTGGCGCCGTGGCTTCCGTAACTCCATTGCACGCGCAAGATGACGTGCGCACAGGCGGAGTGCTGGAGCGCCCGTTCGCCTTCCAGCTTGGACCGGCCATAGGCATTAATCGGGTTGGGAGGATCAGTTTCGACGTAAGGCCGTGTTTGCCGGCCGTCGAAAACAAAATCGGTGGAAATGTGGACGACGAACGCGCCGCGTTCTTTGGCCGCCGCGCCTAATGTGCCCACTGCCCGGCCGTTCACCGCCAAGGCGGCGTCGAACCGCTTCTCGGCCTGGTCCACGTTCGTGAAGGCCGCGCAGTTGACGATAACCTGTGCGCCGTCCAAGGCGTGTGCGAGGTGGTCGATGCAAGTAAGGTCAAACTCCGGCAGGTCCAGGACGCGAACGGAATGCCCGGTCTGGACCAAGGCTGGCGCCAAGTCCGAGCCCAGCATGCCGCGCCCGCCCAGGATGGTGATGCAGTCGGCCATAATTCAATCCGGGTAGCCGCGCCCGTGAGGGCGTGGATTCTTTCAGCGGCCACGGCGTCACCGCCGCGGCTACATGAAACAGTCGCCGCCTTTGGCGGCCTGATTTAACATCATACCTTCAGCGGGCGCTGGGCGACCAGGCTGTTGACGTGCGCCAGCGACTGGAATGTGCCGGCATCGCTCCACCAGCCGGACATGCGGTCGAAGCACAATTCGCCGCGTTTAATATAGGCATTGTTCACGTCCGTAATTTCCAGTTCGCCACGGGCGCTCGGTTGACAGGCGCGGATGATGTCGAAGACCTGGGCATCGTAAAAATAGATCCCCGTTACAGCGATATGGGATTTCGGTTTTTTGGGTTTTTCCTCGATGGACAGCACGCGGTCGCCGGCAACTTCCGCCACGCCAAAGCGCTCCGGATCGCTGACTTCCTTGCCGACGATCCGGGCGCCTTTCCGCTGGGCGCGGAAGGCGTCGGCATACGGGCGCAGGGCATCCTCAAAAATGTTGTCGCCCAGAATGACCGCAATGGGATCGCCATGCGCAAAATTTTCAGCCAGGCTCAAGGCCTGGGCGATGCCGCCGGCCTTGTCTTGAACTTTATACGTGAACCGGCAATGGAAGTCGTGGCCGGAGCCGAGCAGGTTGACCATGTCGCCCATATGCTCTGTGCCGGTCACAATCAAAATCTCTTCGATGCCGGCGCCGATCAGCTTTTCGATAGGGGAATAGATCATGGGCTTTTGCCCGACCGGCAGGAGATGCTTGTTGGTGACCTTGGTCAGCGGCATCAGCCGCGATCCCGTTCCGCCCGCAAGGACAATACCTTTCAGATTCATGCCGCCCCCCGTTTTTAAGAAGTATTCTGTATAAATTACTTAACGCCGTATTATTAATGGATAGTCATGACCTGAATGTTGCACAATTCCACGCAAAATTCAGCTATTATGTTGCCGGCGTGTCCGGAACGCAACCATTTTTCAGGCATGATTCAGACGCGCCTTCTTGCTCGCGGGCGGTTTGGTCCCCAGGGCCTGACACTTCCGCCAGTAAGCAGTGATAGAATTCGAGGATGGGGCGAAAGCAGACACGTCCATTGGGTTTCGATGATCGTAGCAGTAGATCCGACTTTGCCTGTTGATCTAGGCACTTATCTTCGACTCCCTTCTACGTCGGCTATCGAGCAAACGGTTTGGACCCGGAGTGGCAATATCCGGCCTGGTTCAGTCCGTAATGGGCAGCCGCCCGCGGCCTCGATTTCCATGAATCCGTTTCCGGCATCTCCGCTACCCGCCCATGCATCGTCGGTCCATCTTGGGGCTCAGCGGAACGGGTCCGCGGTCCGTGATTTCGTAGCCGGTTTCGATGCGCACCCCGTGCCACTCGGGATGTCCGAAGAAACTGACGTCAACGCACACCGTCATACCCGGTTTCAGCACATCGCTGCTGTGCGGACCGAAGAACGGCGATTCGGCCTCGTGCAGGCCGATGGTATGCGCGAAGGGGCAGACCAAGTACTGGGAGAGTCCCTGCTTCTTGAAGTAGGCCCGTGCTGGCGCGTCAATCTCCTTGCCGATTTTACCCGGAACCAGTTGTTCCCTGGTCAGGCCGAATGCCTCGCGCAAATGTTGAATACACGTCTTTTGGGAATCCGTATATGCGCCGCTCACCGGCAGGGCATCGCCAATCACGCCGGCGTAGCCGTTGACCTTGGGGGCAAGCCCGATCATAACCATTTCACCGGCTTCCATCGGCCTGGAACTTGCCGTTGGCACTACAGCGTTGGAACGAGGTCCGCTGCCGACGATGGCCGTGAAGCCGAAGCCGCTGGCCCCGCGGCAGCGGGCGGCGTATTCGCCTTCGGCCGCCACCTGAATCTCCTGAACGCCGGGCATTATTTTCCGTTTCATCGCGTCATAACAGACGTCACCGAGCCGGAACGCGGCCCGAATCTGTTCCCGTTCCCATTCGGATTTCACGAAGCGCAGGGACACATAGGCCCCGGTAATATCCACCACGGCAATGCCCTTGAATCCCTCGCTGATTTGGCGGTAGCAGTCGGCGGGCATTCGGCCGCCCCCGACAAGGCCCACGCGCTTGACGGCCCCTAACTTGCGGTTGAGTTCTGTGAAGAGGATCGGGAAATCGCTGATGGTCGCATTCGGATACTCCTCATCCGGGACCATGAAGACCGGGAAGTTCCGGGTCTCGGTGATGGCGCTGTCAATCCTGGCAAAGGGCTCACTTTCCGGCCCGCCGAGAATCAGCGGCGTTCCCGAACGCGGCACCAAAACCATACCGCTTTCAAACTGCGGACACCAGCCGGTCAGATACCAGCCGTTGCCGATGTTGAACTCGTCGTAGTAGACCAAGATGGCATCCAGGGCTTCCCGGTTCATGATCTGCCTGAGCAGTGCAACTCTGGCTTCACATTCCTGTTTTGGCAGATATCCCATCTTTGTACCACCTGTTCATGGCAAGCACTCCGAAATCCCAAATCAGTTTGCGTACACAAAGTCTCGGGCGATGTCGCGGAAACGTGGATTGCACCGGTCCTTTTCAGACAACAACGGTTCCGGTGTCGGCCAGGGAATGGCCAGATCCGGGTCGTTCCAGATGATTCCTTTTTCGCCCTGTGGACAGTAATAGTCCGTGCAATAGTAAAGAAATTCGGCTTCATCGCTGAGCACGCAAAACCCGTGGGCGAAGCCGATCGGCACGAAAAGTTGTTTTTTATTACGGGCAGACAGGACTTCACTAATCCAGCGGCCGAAGGTCGGCGAGCCGAACCGAATATCTACAACAACGTCAAAAACTTCGCCCCGGAGCACGCGGACCAACTTGCCCTGCGGATGCCTTACCTGGTAATGCAAACCGCGCAAGGCGTGCCGGATGGATTGGGAATGGTTAATCTGGACAAAATCCACGTTAATGCCTTGTGCCGCGAAAGCGTCCCGCCGGTAAGTTTCCATGAAAAACCCGCGCTGGTCTTCGAACACCTTGGGTTCGACGAGCAAAACGTCCCGAATGGCTGTGGGTGTAAATTTCATGACATATTGCATCTTCAACCATTTTGTCGGCAAACAAATATCAGAGTGGCCGGCGGCCGCGGAACAAAGCATCCACAAATTCGGTTACGCGCCCGATCAAGGGAAATTGCCGCCTGCATTTAAAGAACAATATTTTCAAAGGGCTATCGTAACCCGGTTGAACGAAGCGCTGCATCGCGTGCTGCCAAAAATCGTCCAGCGCAACCCAGACGCCCAGCAGACAGATCACAATGCCTACAACGGCCACCCAGGGCTTGGGCGCCCAAAGCATGCAAAACCCGCTTAGCGCCAGGAGCAGGCCGAAATAAAAATGATGCACACCCTGCAGGGATTCCATTGTTATACAGTGGTTCGAGGTTTGAATTTCCGAATAATTATCCAAAGCACAAAAGTGGCCATAGCGCCGGCAATACCCATGGCGATAACAACCGGATGTACGGCGAACGGATTACAGGTCAACATGGGACAGGCCATACCCTGTTGGAATTGCGCTGTGCTGCCAATATGCCAAATCCGATTAAAAAACACGATGCAAATCAATATGGCCCCGGACAAAGACACGCCCAGCACCGCGAACAGCCCGGAACGGTGTGGCAGTAACTCGCGCGCTGTCATGATGCCGGCAAACAAGGATAAATGGTAAGCCGTCGCAAGATAAAGCAAAACCGGCGTTGCGACCAGGCGCGAATCCATCCAATACATCCACATCCAATCCGGCGCCATCTGGTAACAAACGACACCGGTCCCGTATCCAAAAAGCGAGCCGAATAAAAGGCCAACATAAAACAATTCATCCTTGAACACATGGCCTCGTTTTGGATGCCGGAAACGGTCCGCGAAAAGCATGGGAAAAAGCATCCCGAGCGCAAACATCAGAAATAGATCGAGAAAGATTGTTAGACTCACCCCCCTTCAGGTTAAAAAGATTCAGTCCTTATCCTTGCGTCGTGCGGGCTATGCCTCGCTGTAATCCGGAATCCAGTGTTGTTCCCGATACCAAGCCAGCATGGCGTCAAAGGCCTTGATAAACGACTGATTTTGAAACTTGAAGCCCGTGGCCAGCACGCGTTGATTATCAAAACAGAAATGCTTGTCAACCCGGAAGAAATGCAACATGCACCGGTCCAGCTTGGGAAAACGTAGCGCCTGTTTTAGTTGATATTGACGGCAGATCCGGCCCCAATACCAGTTCAAGAACCAGGCTAAAGGCTGGAATGCGCCCAGGGCCATCAGGCAAGGTCCCACATGCCCCAGACAACGCAAACCACGTTTCGGGTATGGCAGGCGGAAACCGGGCTTGAAACCAAAGAGCTGATAAAAAGCCCTTACGGCCGGTTCAAGGGTGACAATATCGTTATCGGCCAGATTATAAATCGAGTTCCAACCCTTGCCGGACTTGATTGCATAAGCAACAAAGAGGGCAATATCATCAACGTGAACGCAGTTGAATTTCAGGTCGCCATAAAGCACGGGCAGTTTTTTAATACCCATCTCTTTCAAAACAAACAAGGGCACAAACATTCCGGCGGCATATACACAGCGCGGGCCATAAATGAATGAAGGCCGGATGATGATTGTGTCCATTCGTCCGTTGGCCGATTCCGCTTGAACCATGCGCTCACTTTCCAGCTTGCTTTGCCCATAAGGGGTGCCGGGATGCAGCGGATGGTCCTCTGTCAAAGGTGAGAATTGGGGAGTGCCATACACCTCCGCGGTGGAAAAATGAATGAATTGGCGGACCCCCGCCGCTTTGGCTGCCTGGAGAAGATTGGCGGCACCCTGTACATTGACGGCATGCAGTTGTTCGACCGTTGCCGCCAGATCAAAGATGGCCGCGCAATGAACAATGCATTCCACCCCTTCCAAACAGGGTCGGATGGTTTTCGGCAGACACAAATTAAACCGCCGAATGGACGTCTGTTTCCGTTCGGAAATGAAGAGCGGCGCCGCGTAACAGCCGGCAATAACCTCGTGGCCTTCATTGGCCAGTCGCTCGGCAATGTGCGACCCGACAAAGCCATCACAGCCTGTAACAAAGACCTTCATGTTGCATCCTTTCCGCATGCCGCGCTGGTGATACTTTCATTTTATTGAGAGGAAAGCAGTCCGGGATAAAACAAAGCAACAAGAAAGCTTTAGAAAATAATGTTTAATGGTGACATTCTTTTGGGATCATATAAGAAACGAGCTTATTTTCTTAGGATGCTTATCCCCAAGAGGCCAATAATTACTTCATTGGCGATAGCTTCGATTGCTATTTTGGCCAAATCCTTTCCAGGTTCAAGATTAATTCTTTGCACTATGCCATGATTATAATCGCTGAAATATACGGTTTCATTTTGCGTTTGCAGGGCCGCGTTAAGCCAGTCGTCGAAATTATCGGGATTAACAAGGTTTACCGATTGCTTTGAGCTGTCGCGGTAAGTGACGGTAAAGCTGGCGTTATTCACTCGGCTCTGCATGGGATTGGTAACTCCAATAAAAAACAGGGCCAAGGCCAAAGCTTTGCCTTTCAAAGGAATTTGTATAACAGAGGGGAAATTATCCCATAAGGATGCACAAGCCACACGAGGACCTTTCTTCGGGATTAGGAATCCAATGCCGGAAGGAGAGCGAAAGAGACCTTTCGCTTGCCTGAGTGCGGTATCATCAACTTGTACGGCATTATGGCCGCCCTGGCTCCAATCCCAGGCATACCTGCCGTTTAAGCGAACCCCGATGGAATATCCTTTCGGGCGGGGGGTTCTATATTCTTGGGCATGGATTTCCACCGGCGAACTGTTGAAATAGCGTGAAATGTCCAGCGGTTTAAACTTGTGCGAAGTGCTTTTTGCAGAAGAGATTGCTTTTTGAACAACTGCTTTTTCCTCTACCAGAAAATTCGCGGCCAACCACGCATCAAACTGATCGGCCTTAACCCGGATAAACATGGCATGCGCGCCGGATTCAGCTTTTACGCTTGCATACAGTTTGTTATGCCGGACGAAGATGTTTTTTAATGTTCCCGAAGGATCTTGATAATCAATGATTGCTCCTTTAGATGCTTCGACAACAAGCCGGTTATCCGTAAAAGTATTTGATGGATAGCTAATGGTTGGAAGCGACTCTTTGCCGTGAATTACCTGCAAGTGGACAAGCCCGGTTGTTTTTGTCTCCACTATCAGGTGGCAACTGTTAACCGCCGCCTCGATCTTATATGTTGCTGATTCGCTGTTGAGCAAAACATTTTCAATCTGGGTGGAACGCAGAGGCACCCTGATCTTTTTACATGCTTTTTCTTCGCAATAAATCGTAAAGTCCTCCCGGTTGCCTTCCCGGCAATAATCAAAAGAGATGTCTTTTAATTTGATGTTGGCGTGCGTCCAGTCGGAGGGGAAATTAGGCGCAATCTCAATAATGTCGTCCAACAAGTGGAATCGGATGCCAAAAAGACCTTCGACAATCAGGCGCAGATACATGCTGGAAACATCGGAGAAATCCAGGTCGCCGCCGTCGGCAACTCCATGGGCCGTCAGAACATGACTGGCCACTCCGGGGTTTTTGCCGGTGAAATAACTATCTGCAATCGCATCTAATATTTCCAACCCTTTATTTTTTAGCCCGATTTTAAAATAGGCCAAAGCCAGGTGCATGTTTTCAGCCGGAAACAGGCCGCAAGTTGAATATTTCTTCGGGTACCAGTTCGAAGAATATACCAAGCGCCCTTTCCGGTTAGCTGTCTTCTCGTTGCGTAGCGCTGTTTCGGTGAAATGAAGCATTTGGTACGCCTGAAACATGTCAACAACACTGCAGTCAATTGAGAGATAAATCGTCGACAGTTCTGGTGAAGGATGGACGAGTTTGTTCCCGATAGTGTCAATATACTCGGCGATTAATCCCTGGGAAGGCATCCAAAGATTGGCGGTAATTGATCGCCGTATTTTCTCGGCGCGCTTTTTATAGACTTTGCTCGGGAAGCCCAGTTTATCCGCAATTTTTACCATCATCCGGTTGGCATGGTAATTGTAGGCGCTTGCCTGGGCGCAACCCCCGCCATTATAAGAATGGCCGTCAGATATCCAGGTGTTCAGGAAGTTCTGGTAAAGCCCGTCTTTATCAGGATCGAGAATGCGCTCCTCCCAGCCGAGGACTCCATCTATATCATCAAATATCTCTTTTGCAAATTTAAGATCGCCGTTCCATTCCAAATGATGGAAAAGCATGTCAATCGCTACTTCCTGCATATTGTATATATCATTTTTTCCCAAAAGCGCAGGAATAAAGCCGGTGCTGTTTTTGATTTGATGGTATTGCGTGCCCTCATGGTCAAGATCAGGCCGATCTTTGCCGTCATACCAAACAACTTCTTTTCCCGGAGCTTCTTTTATGATTTCAGCAAAATGAGCCTTAACGGCGGTTTTTACCCGGTCATGCCAACCGATGACCGTTGGACCGTACCAACCTCGCCACCCAAGGAAAGGGACATGGTAACCAAGTGCTCCATGATAAAATGTATTCTTATGCCATGAAGCATCCATGGCTAATATAGTGGGGGGCACGGTCAAATTAAGCATCAAATCCGGAGTAT
>JBDRSI010000178.1:0-7896 GCA_043825055.1 Verrucomicrobiota bacterium | reverse complement strand
GCACAATATTGAGCGTTGCCACGGATACCAGGGGATTGCGCTTCTGGATAGCATGGAAATAACGGGCCAGATCGTTGATCCCTGCCTGCCCCACCACGCGCACGCGATAGATCTTGAATAGACTATTCCAACCGGCGACATCAAACACATCGTGTTCTACTACACTGGTGATCTGCATATTCAACCCCGCACAGCAGGAGCGAATCTGCTGTTCCCTGCCCAGCAGGTAATTGCCGAGTACAGGCAACGGTATATTCGTCGCCAAAGCATGGATATCGGCGCGGGTCTGATTCAAATTGCGCTGGAGTTCCGCTCCCGTCCTAATCACTTCCCTGGCTTTATCCAACTGCTCCCGCAAAGCAAGTGTATTTTCGCGGTTATCCTTCACGGAACCGACCATGGGCACCACGACGAACTGAATGATCACAAAGATGCCTATGGCACCACCAATCGCGCCCAGGCTCCATTGCTGTATTTGTTTTTTCGTCAGGGACATAATTGCCTTCGGCAAGCAGAGGTCAGATGTCAGCGGTCAGATGTCAGCATGAAAACAATGTTTTATGGTTTCAGGATGAGCATTCTTGCTTCACTTCTCGCTTCTCACTGATCTCCGACCTCTGATCTCTGACCTCCGACCTCTGATCTCTGACCTCTGATCTCGTCACTTGGTCGCTGACGCCGGAACCAAGAGCCGCGGTTTTAACATACACTCGATATCAAAAACACGACCACCCTGCTCATCGAGCGCTTCCGAAGCGGCAAAGCGTTTCACCTCGACCTTGGCCATTATATCCGGAAACGGCGGTTCGCTTTTAAGAGCCTGGCACAGACGCTGGACACTGGCTTCCGGGCGTTCCCCGGCAACTTTGCCTTTCATGTAGATTCCAGCGGTCCGCCCAAACACGTTTCCTACCGCCTCCACTTTCTCGTTAAAAATCAACTGGGTCAATTGAATGGTTTGCGGCGCCGAGCGCTGTAACCCGCGCAGTAACCGATAGGCATCCAGCCGCGAATCGCTCCACCCCTGGATAGCCGCCTTTAAGTCCCGGACATTATTATATTCTTTTTCGAGGCTCACAACCTTTTTATACTCGGGATCAATCTGTATCTTTTCCTGCTCAACGACATTCCGGTCGTGCTTGGACGATTGGTAAGCAACGATAAGCACCGCAAATAAACCAAACACAATAACAGGAATGATAACGGCCGCCAGGCGAACGACAAACTTCTGGCTCACCGAACTGCCGCTACGGCGTTCAGTGTCGAGCAGGAAATCAACTTGCAGATTCATCGTTCTTAAACCTCTAAAACAAAGGAAAACACTTTTTACCACGGATGAACACGAATAAACACGGATAAACACGGATATTCAATCATATTGTTCTTCTTGTTGGGCGTCAGCTTTTCTTCCCCGCCGATCCGTCGTCCGCCGTCTGTCGTCACCCGCCCGGCCCGATCAGACCTTCTTCAGACATGGCCATGGCGGCGCCCATGGCCGCGGCAAATTGCGACCGGCATTTTTCGAATTTTTGGGGAAGCGCGTCGGGCATTAATTTTACACCTTCAAATGGATGCCACGTGCTGGCGTCCAATCCCAAGGCCGCCTTGATTTCATTCAGCCAATCGCGCGAGACGCGCGGATCATCGGCCACATAGATCTTGGAAATATGGCAATTTTCACGCCGCTCCACAAAATGCTTGGATATGACCAATTGTTTGACAAACGGATCGGCCAAATCCTTGACCAGCTGGGAAATGTCAAAGGACCGGTCCACCACAACATCCTGGGCTGTCTGGCGGTCAAACCCCATGCTTTTCTCGATCCGATCCAGCAGGTTGAAATGGCCGAAATCAAATTTCCTGATCAGAATCAGCTCTAGTTTTTTAAAAAATGCGAAATACGTGACGCGGGAACCAAACTCAACAACCCCGATGGCTTCATCCTGCACGGTTTTGCCCGGACCATGTAAAAAGGAGGACATAACTGCGAGGCCGCCCAGTTCCACGGTAACGGGAACCGGCAGGCCGGAAGGAAATATGGCGCAAGCCGCCTGAACCTGGGATTCCGGAATGGCCACGGTCAGCAACCGCGTTTCGGAATGCGTCTGGCTGACAATCCGATAGCCAAACCGGTAGGAGCCCTCTTCCACACCCATGTGTTCGCGGATCTGCTCCTCAAACTGACCGTCGAGGGCGCCCGGCAAATTCAACAATTTGACGATGGCATCATATCCTGGAATGCAGATGGCGATGTAACGGGAGGCCATGTTCTTGGGCAGTTCAAAGGCCTTGACTTGAGCCTCGTCACTGATGTCCACGGCGGGCAATATATCCGTAGCGGTCACAACAATTTCACTGCCGCCCAGCTTCAAACGAACACAGCGGACCGCGGCCGCATCAAAATCCACTACCACCAGATCCTGGGGCGGCTTACGCTGGGTCCGAAACACTTTCCGGACCGCCGAAAGTTGGTCAAAAATAGTCATCGGTTATTCTTCGATTTTGATGGCTTCAACCGGGCAATTATCCGTGGCTTCCCGACAGGTATCCAACGCATCTTCGGGCACGCTCTCGACAAGCACCCTGGCAACGGCATCATCCATTTCAAATATCGCCGGACAGGTATCGACGCACAACCCACAGCCGGTGCATACATCAGTATCCACGCTCACTTTCATGGGGCTCTCCTATTTAGATTAAGTCAGGTTAATTTAAAACATTTTGTTTCCAATGACAAAACAAAAAAACACGCTTACCTCCGTCGCTGACGTCGCTTTTGCCGGCGTTGTGCCTCCTGCCGTTTACCGATCGGCCGGCTTTTCGGAACGGCGGCACCAGCCGCGTGGGCGGCACCAGCCGCGTGAGCGGTACCAGCCGCGTGGGCATCGTCCACGACGGCAAAATCAATCTGACGTTTGTCAAAATCCACGCGGGCGGGGAAAACACGCAGGCGATCGCCGAGGGTGAACGTCACCTTGCCGGCGCGCAGAACCTGGCGCCGTTCATCGTAATTGACAAATTCACGGGACAGCGTGGATACGTGCACCAGGCCCTGAACTTGCAACTGGGTCAGTTCGACGAACAGGCCAAAATTTTTCACACGCACGACAATGGCGTCATATACCTGCGGCTGTCTCCGGACAATTTGCTGTTCCAGGAACCGGTATTTCTTAATCTCCAGCAGGTTCTTTTCCGCCGTCTCTGCTACCTGCTCGGTCCGCGAGCAGGACAGGCTGAGGGCTGCCAGATCGCCATGCGCATAGGGACTGCGGCGCTGGGTGAGCAGAGCCTGTAGAATACGGTGGACTACCAGGTCCGGGTAGCGCCGAATGGGCGATGTGAAGTGCGCGTAAAATTTTTTGGCCAGCCCGTAATGACCCAGCGTCTGGGGCGAATACAGGGCGCGCTTCATGCTTTTCAGCGTCGCCAGCTTGGCGTCATATTCGAAAGGATGCCCCTGCACGGACTTCAGAAAATCCGTGATGTTCTTGCGCTTGGAAAGATCGCCGGGATGGAAGCCCATCTCCGTCAGTTGCGCCGCCAGCATCTCCAGTTTTTCCGGCATCGGCGGCTCGTGCACGCGATGCATGAGCTCAAACCCGCGCGCGCTGAGTTCCCGATCTACGGCCTCGTTGGCGGCCACCATGCATTCCTCGATCAACTGATGCGAAATATCATTCAGGTTCTGGCGGATATCCGCAATCATGCCGTCCGGCCCCATGATGACTTCATATTCCGGCATGTCCAGATCCAGCGCGAACTGGGCAAAGCGCCGCTGACGCATCTGCTGGGCCAGCCAATGCACCCGGCTCAGCACGGCGCGCTGATCCGGACTGATTTTGGTCTCGGGAAGCACGCTGGAATCTTCCACCTGCAGAAGCGCGAGGGCTTGCTCATAGGTCAACCGCAATCGCGAGCGGATCAGGCTCTTGCAAAACTCGGAATGGACCGGCACACCGTCTTCGCCAAACGTGATCAAGACCGAAAAGGCCAGCCGGTCTTCGTCAGGACGCAAACTGCACAAGCCGTTGGAGAGTTGCTCCGGAAGCATCGGCAAAACTTTATCCGGAAGATACACACTATTGCCGCGCACCCGCGCTTCATGGTCCATGGAACTTCCCGGACGGACAAAATGGGCAACGTCGGCAATATGCACCCCGAGTACGCGCCGGCCACGGGTATCGGTCTCCAGCGAAAGTGCATCGTCATAATCCCGGGACGTGGTCGGATCAATGGTAAAAATGAACCGATCGCGAAAATCCCGGCGATCGCCCGGATTGGCCAGGCGGTCGGGCGAAGCCTCGGCCTCCCGGATGACTTCCGCAGGAAAGGTATCCCGCAGACCGTAGTGCCGGATGATGGTCAGCGTGTCTAACGAGGGATCGGATTCCGGGCCGATCACCTCGATGATTTCGGCTTCCGGACTGACGTGTTTGTTCGGCCATTCCGTGAACTGAATGACCACCCGATCGCCGACGCGGGCGCCCTTGGTATCGGCCACATAAAAATCCTGCGTATAGGCCGGATCAATCGGCACAACGTAGTGAAAACGAGGGGTGGCCTGCAGGGTGCCGGCAATCGCCCGACAGGAGCGCTCCAGAATTCTGATCACTTTGCCGGTCCGGCGCACACGGGTTTCCGGATCCACCTGGCCCGGATCCAGACGCACCACGACCCGGTCGGACGGCATAGCCGTGCCCACACTATCACGTGCCACAAAAATCTCGGCGGACCCATCCAGGGGCTGGACGATGCCGTTCCCGGAGCGCAGAATATCAAGCTGGCCGGTGATCAAGTCGGCCGGTTTCCCCAGCGAGTAATGGTTCTGGCGGATGCGCACGATCTCGCCATTACGAACCATCCATTCCAGGAGTGTGCGTATGTGTTTGCGGGCAGGCCCAGGCAGAGCCAGGGCCTTGGCAATTTGGTCATCCGTCAGCGGCTCGCTTTCCGGCGACTGAAAAAGCCCCATCACTCGGTCCCGGAACGCCTCGGTTAATAGTTTGTTTTTTCTCATGGGAGCTTATTTCAGAACGCCGTCTCGAACGCATCGAACTCACCGGTTGGCTTGGCGTACGACTCTCGGCAAGTTAGAACGGAGGCTGCGGGTGGTCCACGTCGGCACCAGCACACAAAAGATTCCAGACTCGCTTCCTCACCCTCGGCCATTACTTCCACGCAACCGTCGTCACTATTCCGCACCCAGCCGCGCAAACCGTATTGACGTGCTGCCTGCACACAATAATGACGGAAACACACCCCCTGCACCCGGCCGGAAATCATGAGATGAACCCGCACCTGCATTTCCGGTATCTCACAAAAGATGGTTAATGGTTTATGATCAATGGTCGATGAAAAAGTCTGCGACACGTTCGTTATGGCAGAAGGTTTCAGTACATGAACCATTTTCCATTAACCATTGGACATTGCCCATGAACCATTTCCGAGTATCATAGCCTTTTGCCGCCACACATGTCCAGCCAAGATAAGCACCACGGATCGAGTTAGGCCGCCAAGGGCGGCAACTGTTTCATGTAGCCGCGGCGGTGACGCCGTGGCCGCCGGCCGGATCCACGCCCTCACGGGCGCGGCTACAAATATTAAAATTCCTATGCATTGAATTAGGGCTTCGGCAACTATTTCATATGGGAGGCGCACTACCCAGGCTCCGCCGCCCCCACACCATCCCCGTGAGCAAGGTCAGGGTGAAAGCGGCACAACTTAAGCCAAGGACATCGCCATGCCGCGTGTAAAACGTCAGCGGCATATCCGCCGGCGGCAGGGCGACGGCATGCATCAGGTATTCGGGATCCGGCAAGGGTCCCTCGGCACGCCCCAGGAAACTGACAATGCGGCCCTGGCGGTCAATAAAGCACGTTATGCCCGTATTGGTCGCGCGCACGGCACTCACCCGATTCTCCACGCACCGGAAGACGCACTGCGCCATGTGCTGACGCGAGGCCCACGAGGGATCGAACCAGGCGTCATTGGTTTGATTGATGAGCAGGCGCGCGCCGGCGCGCACACAATCCCGGGCCAACCCCGCCACCGTGTCCTCAAAACAGATCAGCACCGCGAAGGCCCGCCGGCCCAGCCGAAACACGACAGCCTCCTGACCGGGCGTAAAGCTCTCCGCGACGGGCGTCAACACGCGCAGGAACGGAATCCACTGCTCCAGCGGAATATATTCGCCGAACAGCACCAGGTGCCGCTTGGCATAGGTTTGCGGAGCCGAGCCGCCCGGCTGATACAGAAAGGCGCTGTTGAAATATTTGATGGCACGGCCGGAATCGTCAAAATCCATCGAACCCATGAGCACGCTCGTCCCGTGCCGGATCACGTCGGCGATAACTTCCTGGCTGACCGGAGAAGTGCGGACGAAGTCCGGCACAACGGTTTCCGGCCATACAATCAGGTCGGGCGCACAATGTTCGATCGCACGCAGGCTGGTGCGCCGCAAACGGTTATTGATTGCGGCTGTCCAGACCTCCGACCATTTTTCGAGCTGAGGGATATTCACCTGCACGGCGGCGACTTTCAGTGTGTCCGTCGCCGCCGGGAGCCGGCGCAGGGCCATCGTTCCATACAACTGCGCCAAAGCGATCCCGAGCAAAGCGACGAGCAGTTCCCGATGCATTCGCAGCGGCTTGCCCGGTTGACGGCGAATATATTGAATCAGAATGAGCGCCAAGGCCGCATTGACCATTACCACCAGATAGGAAACGAGATAAACCCCGCCAACCTCCGCGGTTTGAATCAGCAGTAGATTTGCATACTGACTGACACCCAGCGGATTCCAGGGAAACCCGGAAAACAGCGTGGCGCGCAGGTACTCCCAACCGACCCACACGGCCGGGATGGATAGCACCAGCAGGGGATTCCCAAAGCGCGGGCAAAGCCCCTTGCGGGCAATCCACCATGAAACGGTCAGCGCAAAACAGGCCATGAAGAGCGCGCAGTACAGACAGAGAAAAAACCAGCCAACCCAGGATACGCGCGTCAGCCAGACTATGGACAACAGCCAGAAGACCAGCCCAGCCAGAAACCCACAACGGAACGCGACGCGTGGCGCGGACGAGGCGCTGACCATCAGCAGGGGAACCAGGGCAGCCCATGCCAGCACCGACCATTCCAACGGCGGAAAGGCCGCAAACAGGAGAAATCCCGTAAGGATTGCCCCGAACCAATTGAGTGATGGGGCGATTCGAAATTCGAAATTCGAAATTCGAAATTGCTTATTTATCGGCCACAGCATTTTTTGAATTTCTTGCCGCTCTTACAAGGGCAGGGATCATTGCGGCCGACCTTGGCGCCCTCCCGGTGCCGGGTGCCAGATTCGCCGTCCGTCCGCTGTCGTCTGTCGTCCGTCATCTGGCCCCCGGCACCGCTGCCGAGGGTTGAAACCTCATTATGCACCAGGCGCACCGGCATGGAGGCTACCAGGCGCTCGTACCCATGCAGGGACGTTGTTGAGCGAAAAATACGGGTGACCACCTCGCTCTTGATCGTATCCATGAGCGAGGAAAACATGGCATAGGCCTCGCGCTTGTATTCCACCAGCGGATCCTGCTGGCCGTAGGCCCTCAAACCCACACTCTGCCGCAGATAATCCATGGCGCGCAGGTAATCCTGCCAGTGCGTGTCAATGGCGTGCAGAAGGATGAAGCGCTCCATGCCGGGCAACATGGCCGGATCCTCAATCTGGACCTTTAGTTCATAGGCGCGCTTGACGCGTTCAAACACCTTGGCTGAGGCCGTTTCCGCGTCCAGGCCCTCGCCGGTCAGTTCCTCCCGCTTGAACCCAACGGGGAACGTGGCATTGACCCACGTGATAAAATTATCCATCAGCTCGATCTTGCCATCGTTAAACGCTTCCTGCGCCTGCACTTCGATGAC
>JBDRSI010000177.1:0-5959 GCA_043825055.1 Verrucomicrobiota bacterium | reverse complement strand
AAAAATCCAAGGCAAAAAAGACTACCAATAAAACAGGGGAAATGCTATATTGTTTAATAGGAACAAGCAGAAATCATTTTAGCGCAAAACGGGGGAATTAATGAAAAAAATATATATTATTGATGATGACCGGAATATCGTTGAAGCCATGAGTATTGTTCTCAAGGCCCATGGTTATGAAGTGGCGGCGCAATATGACGAGGAAAATGTTATTGAGAATCTTATGACTCACAAGCCCGACCTGGTGATTCTGGATGTTATCTTTCCTCAGAATCCAAGCGCCGGCTTTGATATTGCCCGGCAAATCAAGAATAACCAGGCAACTGCGTCTATCCCGATTATCATGCTTTCGGCGATCAATGAAAAAGGAGTCTATGCCGGCACATTTTCAAATAATGACCGGGACGATGCCTGGCTGCCGGTCACAGAATTCATTGAAAAACCAATAAAAAACAACCAGCTGTTGCAGAAGGTCAAAGCTGTCCTTGAAAAAAAGGAATCTGGCCAGTAGCCGCACCTTGCGGAACACGGTTTATAAGCATGACGATTACGGAAAAAATACTGGCACGGGCGGCGGATAAGGCCATGGTGATGCCGGGTGAGAATATCTGGGTCAAGGCCGACATCCTGCTGACACACGATATCTGCGGACCGGGCACGATCGGCGTCTTTCAGCGTGAGTTCGGCCGCGATGCCAAGGTCTGGGACCGCGAGCGGGTGGTTATCATTCCCGATCATTTTATCTTCACTAAAGACGAAATGTCCCATCGCAACGTGGAAGGCCTGCGGACCTTCGCCCGCGAACAAGCGCTCCCCTATTTTTATGATCCCGGCACGCCGACCTACAAGGGCGTTTGCCACGTGGCGCTCCCGCAGGAAGGCCACGTCCGGCCCGGCGAGGTGATTTTCGGCACGGACTCGCACACCTGCACGCATGGGGCCCTGGGCGCTTTTGCCACGGGCATCGGCAATACCGATGCCGGCTTCGTGATGGGCACCGGCAAACTGCTGATCAAGGTGCCGCCGACGCTCCGGTTCACGATCAACGGGCTCAAGCCGGATTACATCATGGGCAAGGATATCATCCTGCGCATCATCGGCGACATCGGGTTCGAAGGAGCCACCTATTGCGCCATGGAGTTCCGCGGGGACGCCATCGCGGCGTTGGCCGTTGAGGAGCGCATGACGATATGCAACATGGCCATCGAGGCCGGCGGCAAGAATGGCATCATCGCCCCGGACGAAAAAACGCTCTCCTATGTGCGCGCACGCACGCCGAAGCCCTTTACGCCGCTGTTCAGCGATCCCGATTGCGCCGTCGCCAAGGATTATACTTACGATGTTTCCACCTTTGAGCCGTGCGTGGCCAAGCCCCACTCGCCCGCCGAGTATGCCCCGGCGCGCGAACTTAAGGACGTTAAGCTTGACCGCGCCTATATCGGCTCGTGCACGGGTGGCAAGTTGACCGATTTCATCGCCGCGGCCGTAATCCTGCAGGGCAAGCGGGTCAGCGTGGATACGTTCCTCGTGCCGGCCACCCAGGAAGTGGCCGCTGGTCTCGAAACGGAGAAGATCAACGGTGAGGCGCTGACGCATATTTTCAAGAACGCCGGATGCCTGGATATTGCCCCACCCTCGTGCGCCGCCTGCCTGGGCGGGCCGCCGGATACCTTTGGGCGCACGCAGGCCAAAGAGGTGGTCATCAGTACGACTAACCGTAATTTTCTCGGGCGGATGGGCTCGAAAGACGCGCCGATCTACCTGGCTTCGCCCCTGACAGTGGCGGCATCGGCTGTGACGGGCCACATCACCGACCCGAGGGAATTTCTCTAAGAATTGCTGATTTATGATTTCTGATTTATGATTGCAGAGCACAGCGAGAACACCATTGATTGCTGACCCGCCTGCAGCGCTATGCGCAGCATTGCGGGCAGGTTAAACCAATAATTCGATGGGATGAATGTGGCATGGATCAAGAGGATTTAAAACATCGGACTAAACAATTTGCCCTGCGTATTATGAAGCTGATTGGTGCGTTACCCGGCACGGTTGTCGGCAGAGTTGTAGGCGGGCAGTTGGTACGAGCCGGCACTTCGGTGGGAGCGAATTATCGCGCGGCTTGCCGCGCACGATCCTCGGCTGAATTTGCGGCTAAGCTGGGGATTGTCGAGGAAGAGAGCGATGAATGTGGTTATTGGTTGGAACTGATTGTGGATGGCGGGTTAATGCCACAATCAAAAATCGAGTTGCTTCTGCAGGAAGCGAATGAGCTGACCGCAATCATGGTTGCCTCCATTAAAACCACCAGACGAAATGGAAAATAAATATGGACGATCATACCATGGCAGGTAAGAAACAAACTGAACGTTCTGGTCGGCAATCCGCAATCAGCAATCCGCCTTCGCTAAAGCTACGGCGGACAAGTCCGCAATCAGAAATCAGAAATCAGAAATCAGAAATCATCAATGGTTTGGTCTACGTGGTCGGCGACAATATTGACACGGACCAGATTATTCCGGCCCAGCACCTGAACCTGGTGCCCACGATTCCGGCGGAATACCGCAAGCTGGGCACACTGGCCCTCAGCGGCCTTCCGGCCGACTATCCGCCGTTTATCATGCCCGGTGCCATGCAGGCGGAATACGGAATCATCGTGGCCGGACGTAACTTTGGATGCGGCTCCTCGCGCGAGCACGCGCCCATTGCCCTGGGCGCCGCCGGTATCCGGGCAATCGTGGCCGAATCCTACGCGCGCATTTTCTTCCGCAATGCCATTGCCACCGGCGAGCAATACCCGTGCGAGACGGCGGTCAATCTACGGACCGTCTTCCAGACCGGCGACGAAGCTGAAATCCGGCTCGACCGCGAGGAGCTCGTGCATGTGAAGTCCGGCAAGGTCTTTAAACTGAAATCGTTGGGCGCCGTGATGCCGGTGGTCAGCGCCGGCGGACTCTTTGCCTATGCGCGGAAAACGGGCATGATTCAATGCAAGGAGCGTTAAACGGACGACGGACACCAGACAATGAGCGCGACACGGGTTATAGCCTTTGCCAACCAGAAGGGCGGCGTGGGGAAAACCACGACGGCCGTCAACCTGGCCGCCTGCCTGGCCGAGTGCGGCCAGGACATGCTGGTCATTGACCTGGACCCGCAGGCCAATGCCACCAGCGCATTGGGTGTCGAAAAGCAGCCGGGCCACAGCGCCTATGCCGCGCTCCTCGAGGAAGGCCAATTGCCGGGCGAAGTCATTCAAACGGCGATAAAGGGCCTGGACTTAATTCCTTCCGAACCGGACTTGGCCGGCGCAGAGGTGGATATCGCCCGGTCCGAGCACTATCTGCACTGTTTCCAGAAGGCTTTGGCTCCGCTCCTGACCGATAACCACTACAACTATATTTTTATTGATTGCCCGCCTTCCCTTGGCATCCTCACCAGCAACGCGCTCACGGCGGCGCATACCCTGATCATTCCCGTCCAGTGTGAATACCTGGCGCTGGAAGGACTGAGCATAATGACCCGGATAATCGAACAGTTGCGCGCCGGCGGCGCCAACCCCGGGCTAACCCTGGACGGCATTGTCATGACCATGTTCGATGGCCGCACCCGGCTGTCCCTCCAGGTCATTGAGGAAGTGAAGAAGCATTTCGGCGAGCACGTGTATGAGACATTCATCCCGCGTACAGTTCGTCTGAGCGAAGCCCCCAGTTTTGGCCAGCCTATCATGCTCTACGATCCGCGGGGTACGGGCGCGCAGGCCTACCAGGCGCTGGCCAAGGAGTTTTTGCGACGGCATCGGAAGACGGAGACCGGACGACAGACAACAGACGACAGACCGGAAAAGACGAATACTGAAGAGGACGACGACAACCGGACACCAGAGGCGGAACATCGGCTGAAAGAAACCGGACCGCAGGTGGCCGTCCCGCAGGCACTCTCGTCCCGCGAACGTATGCGACGCGCCTATTTCCAGGAAGAAATGGATCGTCCTGCTGTTTATGTCCGGACTGGATTCCCCGATCAGGATCCATCCTATGATCCGTTAAAAGCCTGCCTGAAGGAACGGACGGAATTGAAAGTCGGCTGGAGCGGATACCAGTTCGAAACGCCCTATCCAACGGAAACGAATCGCGAGCCATATTCCGACGATTTTGTGCGGGCCATAATCCGCCTCACGACGCCGAAAGGCATCCTGCAGGCCAACAGGCTGGAAAGCCTGAAAGGTCAACCCGGCCTGGCGGAAACCCATTTTATCAAAACCCGTGAAGATGCTGAGGCATGGCTATCGTTGCCCCTGCCTGAGATCCATGGTGACGTCAACTTGTTTTTTGAAGTGGATCGGGAGATTGGCAACCGGGGGATTGCAGATGTCAGTGTCGGCAACAATCCGGCAGGTGTTGTGGCTGAGCTTCTGGGATCGGAACAATTTGCACTGTTCTCGATAACGGACCGTGATATCATCCATGCCTTGTGCGAGCGGCAGATGCGCATCGTGCTGAGCCTGGCGAAATATTTATTGGCGCACAAGGTGGGCCCCTATTTCTGCATGGCCGGCGAAGAATATATTACTCCGCCGCTCCATGGCCCCCGGGATTTCAATGATTTCAACGTGAAATATGACAAGCCCATTATTGATTTGATTCACGAGGCCCGAGGCCGTATGCATATCCACTGCCACGGCCGCATCAAGCAGGTATTTTGCGGATTTCTCGATATGGGCACAGACGTTTTGCATCCCTTCGAGGCGCCGCCCATGGGTGATATTACAACAGTCGAGGCTAAGGCGCAGGCACGCGGCAAGCTGTGTTTGGAAGGCAATATCCAAATCGCCGCCATGTATGAGCATAAGCCGGAAGCCGTCCGGGCGGAAACCGAAGCGTTGATTCGGGATGCCTTTGACGATCGGTGCGGCCTCATTGTCTGTCCGACAGCCTCGCCCTATATTCGGGGTGCCGGCGGCCAATGCCTTGAGCAGTTCAAGGCCATGATTGATACGGTGGTCAACTGGAAGCCCTAAAATATCAGGCCAGCCCCAACTCGGCTTCCTTTTCCCGGCGCAGGCGCTTGAGTTTGCCTGCCAAGGTGATTTTCTTGACCGGCGAAACGCGGTCCACGAACAGCACCCCGTTCAGGTGATCTATTTCGTGCTGGATGACGCGGGCCAGCATGCCGCAGGCGTACAGTCCCCGTTGGACGCCCTGGATATCGAGGAAGGTCACCGTAACCTCGTCCGCGCGGTTGACCGGCGCCCAGATTTCCGGAACACTCAAACAGCCTTCCGTCTCGCGCTGGGCCCCCTTTTTGGCCACCAGGACGGGATTCAGCATAACCAGCGGCAACGTCACATCCGGATTCAGGCGCGGGCCATCCGGCACGGCAACGTCAATGGCAGGCGGAATATCCATAACGCAGATCCGGATGGTTTGGCCAATCTGCTGGGCCGCCAGACCGACGCCTTTCCGGTCTTTCATGATCCGAAGCATATCGCCGGACAAAGCCTTGATGGCGCCATCAATGCGGTGGATAATCTCCGCCTTCTGCCGGAGCACCGGATCGCCATAAGTGCAGAATCGGTAATTCATGGTAAAATCCTCGACCGTTGCATTCTACTATAATGTGCGCAATGACCAGGCGCAATCCCAAATGGTGGCATCCCCAAATGGTAGCATAAGGGTCAGGGAAATAATGGCCTCAGCAAGCTGAGGCCCTACTGTTGCCGTCGTAGGGCGCGATCTTGCCTGCCCTGAGCTCGGTCGAAGGGCGTCGCGCCATTTCGGCATACGCCCCACGTAGAGGCATTTCATGGTAGCGCGCATCACGCTGCCGCGGTGCGAGCAAAGTTGCACAGATTTTGTGCGATCAAAGTTTCCATTATGTAAGAAGGTGATAATTTGGCATAGAATATGCGTATGAAAAAAACTATCAGCAACTATCGGGTCGACATGCAGCGCCGTTCGTGCGG
>JBDRSI010000176.1:0-4116 GCA_043825055.1 Verrucomicrobiota bacterium | reverse complement strand
GGTCCAAGGCGCCTTTTTCGGCCGGCAAATACTTTGTTACGGCATACGGATGATCGGGGCCGTCGGCAGTTTCAATCCCCAACATGTCATATTCGATTAGATCGTCAATAAAAAGTCCGGCCCAATCGGTATCAAAGTGCTCGATCGCATAAGCCCAAACCTGGGCAATTATTGGCGCACGGGTCGAATAATCATGACAACTTACTCCGACCTGCCGCGCAACGAACTCCTCAAAAATGGGGAAAATCAAGGGCGCCTTGGATACCCGGCCTGCGATGCAAGCTTGCACATCATCCATTATGTTGTTACGGGCCATGCGTTTGTTCCTTATGTGATGGTAATGCCGCCGTCAGCAACAATGATCGTGCCGTTCAGATAGGACGAATCGTCCGACGCCAGAAACAAGGCGATGTTGGCGATCTCTTCCGGCGTGCCCCAGCGCCGGACCGGCGTGGTCCGCAAAAAACACTGTTCATCAAAATTCTTGTCCTTGAAATTGCTTTCCTTGACCATCTCAGTCGCAATCGCCGCCGGCGCAATACAGTTCACCCGCACTTTGCTGGGAGCGTATTCCACCGCCATGGACCGGGTCATGGCAATGGTCGCACCCTTGCTGGCCGTGTACGCATCACAGTTGGGTATGCCGATGAGGCCGGCGCTCGACGACGTGTTAATGACCGATCCCCCGCCGCTTTTGATGATCAACGGGATACCGTACTTACAACAATAAAAAAGCCCGCACAGGTTGATGGCCAGCACCTGGCGCCAGACTTCTACCTCCAGGTCCACCACCGGCGCGTCACGTCCGCCCAGGAAGACGGAGGCGTTGTTGTATAACACGTGCAACGCACCGAATTCCCCGGCGATCCGGGCGAAGCCCTCCTCCACGGCCCGCGGATCCGAGATATCCATGGGGATGCACCTCGCCTGGCCGCCGCTTCGAATGATGGCGTCCGCGACTTCCCGGCCGAGCGCTTCATCCTTTTCCAGGATCACCACCCGCGCGCCTTCCCGGGCGAATCGTTCGGCCGCCGAGCGCCCGATGCCGCGCCCGGCGCCGGTAATCGCCGCCACTTTATTTTTCAATTGCATGTCATCAGCCTTTCCGTCGGCTGTTGGTTAGCGCGCCAGCAGTTCCTTGACCGCCTGGACAATATGACGCACACCCAGCCCATACTGTTCGCAAAGCCAATTATGGCTACCCACTTTGCAAACATTCACATCCGGAAGTGCCAGGCGTCGGCATCTGACGTTCAGTCCACCGGCGTCCATCAGCACTTCGGCAACGGCGCCGCCCATTCCGCCCATAGCGTTGTGTTCCTCCACTGTGACAAGGGCTCCGGTCTCCTTGGCTGCGCGCAGGATGGCGTCCTTGTCGATCGGTTTAACCGTATGCAGGCTGATGAGCCGACACTGAACGCCGTCGGCCGCCAGTTGTTCTGCGGCCAGTTTGCAGTTATAGCCGATCGTGCCGGTGAAAATAATCGTGGCATCCCGCCCGTCGCGGACGGTTAGCGCCTTGCCGAACCGGAAATCGATCGGGCCATCATGGACCGCCGGTTCCTTCTTGTAGCCGCACCGGTAATAGACGGGGCCCTCGTGGGCGATCATGGCGTGGACCGCCGCCTGCGCCTCTGCGAAATCGCACGGCGCCACCACCACCAGGTTCGGCAGGGCGCGCATGATGGCCAGATCCTCGGTGGAATGATGCGAGATGCCGAGCGGCCCATACGCCATGCCGCCGCCAATAATCACGATCTTGACATTGGCGTTGTGATAACAGACGTCATTGCGGATTTGTTCCAGACAGCGCAGGGTGGGGAAGTTGGCAATGGAATAGGTGATGGCAATATTGCCTTCCATGGCCACGCCGCAGGCGATACCGGTCATGGCCTGCTCGGCCACGCCGCAGTTGAAATAACGATCGGGAAACGCCTGGGCAAACGGCTCAATTTCACCGTAGCCGATATCCGCCAGGATCATAAAAATGCGCGGATCGCGTCGGGCAATGCTTAATAATTCCGTGTTAAATACCTTTCTCATTGCTCCACCTCCAGCTCCTTTAAGGCTTTAGCCAATTGCTCATCATTGACCGCGCCGTAATGACTCGCCACCGTATTTTCCATCCAGCTGACGCCTTTGCCCTTTGTCGTCCGGGCCAATAGCCACGAGGGCTTGCCGGGGACGAAGGGGACCTGGTTCAGCACGGTTTCAATCTGAACATAATCATGGCCGTCAATCTCGCGCACGGCCCAGCGGAAATCTTCCAGCTTGCGGGCAAAGGGCTCCAGCTCGATGACGTCTTCCATCTTGCCGAGCGCCTGAACCCGGTTGTAATCCACGATGACGGTCAGATTGTCGAAATGATGCTGGGCGGCAAACGCGATTGCTTCCCAAGTGGAACCCTCGTCGCAGTCACCATCGCTCAGCAGGCAGAAGACCCGGTGCTTTTTCCCCGCCTGCCGGGCGGCCAGCGCCATGCCCACGGCAACCGGCAGACCATGCCCAAGTGAACCGGTGGAAAACTCAACCCCGGGAACATGGTGACTGATATGGCCGGAAAGTTTGCCGTTATCCAGGTAATATGTGTTGAGCCAGTCCTTGGGAAAGAATCCTCGTTCGGCCAGCACGGCGTAGACGGCGGCGCCGCCGTGTCCTTTGCTGAGTATAAAGCGGTCACGATCGGGCCATTTTGGATTTGCCGGGTCAACCTTAAGGATGGAAGTGTACAGCACTGCCAGCAAGTCGGCCATCGAAAGCATGCTGCCAACATGACCGCTTTTTCCGCGATGGGTCATCTGGAGACAATGACAGCGGATGGCTCTGGCCAGGTCGCGATAGGTGACCGGGGTGTTCGGTCGGGGGGAAAGCATGGCACGTTGCTCCCTTCGTTGGGCCGGGTTGATAACCGGAGTTAATGGATAACTTCTGATAAGTAATGTGACATATTCTTTTTTAGAGTGCAAGCACTATTTTTATAAAAAAATTGGGGGGGGGCTGATCATAACGAAAACAACGACTGCAGTGCCAGAATGCCGGCGCCCAGCAAGGCTCCGTTTTCACCCAGGGTTCCGGGGACAACCCGCACGGCGTGTCGGAATGCGGAAATGCTGTATTTGGTCAAACCCTCGTTGACGGATTGGATAAACAACGGGCCTAATGCCAGCATGTCGCCGGTCAGTACGATATGGGCGGGATTCAGAACCTGCACCAGGTTGGCCAGCGCCAGGCCAAGCGTTTGGCCTGCTTCGTTTACGGCTGCTCTAATCGCCGGATTATCTCTGGTCAACAGGGCCGTCATTGCCGGAACCGACAGTCGTTGTCGAGTCTGGCCTGTGATCTGTTGCATGTGCCGCCGGACGGGTTCCAACGAAGAGACGGTTTCCAGACATCCTCGCCGGCCGCAGCGGCAGGGTAACCCTTGGCGGTCGACGATTATATGGCCAATTTCACCGGCCAGATGAGTCGCGCCAGTCTGGAGTTGACCTTGATTCATAATTGCACAACCGATTCCCACACCGGCATCAACCAGAATAAAATTTTCCAGTGCACGGGCCGCTCCATACCACTGCTCGGCCAATGCCTTGGCACGGGTAAACGTATCGAAGAAGAAAGGCCCTTGATAGACGCCCTGAAATACCTCGTTAATACAGACGCCTTTCCACGCGGGCAGATGGGCGCATTCAATTATCCGTTGTGTTTGGGTGTCATAAATACCCGGGAAAGCAAGTCCGATGCCCATAACTTTGGCTTTGGATTGACGCAGTAACTGAGCGGCAATCTTGCGGAGGGTTTGTAGCAATGCTTTCTGACTGCCTTCCCCGGATATAGGCGCCGAGATTTTATGCCTGATATGGCCTTCAAGGTCAATGACGGCTCCGTGCACGGCTTCTTCTTGCAGATAGATGCCGATGGCTTGCAGGACGCGACTGTTGAGTTGAAGCATTTGACGAGGGCGACCTCGATCAATCGGGGCAAGTCCAATGGCTTTGACATACCGTTTTTTTAATAATTCCCGTATCAGGTTGGTTACGGTTTTAGTATCCAATTTCAACATGGCCGCCAATTCTACGCGGGAACTATGACCATGCAGATGCAGCTGTCGCAACAGGGCCA
>JBDRSI010000175.1:0-2641 GCA_043825055.1 Verrucomicrobiota bacterium | reverse complement strand
CATCCAATGTCCATATTTCTTTACCTGGAACATCAACACCTTCGTTCTGTTTGACCGCAGCCGATACAAAGTACCCATGATCGAACGGCGCGTGAGGGATTGGGAGTTGGGCATTCGCCTGACGAGTGCATCCGATTGCCGGCGGCCGGATGTCCAGGCCGAAATCCGTGACAAGTTCCTGCCCCATCTGTTCGCCGATCTGGCGGCCATTGTGGAAGGCACGGCCGGAGAATGGGGCATCAAGCCGGATGTTCTATTCCTGCGTTCGCTCGAAACCCACCTGGATTGGCCGGTTGACGCCACGCGCGACTATTTAATTGACGCCTGCCGCCAAGACAAGTCCTTCGCATCCCGTTTCCAAAGCTGGATGACCGATGACATGAACTGGACCTTTGACCCCGCGAATGATCGCGACTGGATGGCGGCCCTGGAGCGGGCGTCGCGTACGCTTTGTTATGTCTTCAGCAACCGCGCCATTTTCTATGAAGCCTTGCGCGCCAAGTTTCCGGAGTTGAACCCGTTGACCATGCCGGAACGCAGTCGAACAGGCCAATCCGGAATTTATGAAACCTTCCGCACCCGGTTCGAACATGCCATGCGGGCCACCGGCGATTATGAGCCGATTTTCTATCCCCAGGTGGAAGACTGGGCCGGTGCCCTGATCTTTGCGTCCGAGCAGGCCCGCCAGGGCTGGAAGGGCGTCCTCCAAAACCTGGCGCACTATGATTTTCGCCAGATTCCCCATGACATCATCGGCGGCATATTCCAGAAGCTGATCGCTCCGGAAGAACGGTATAAGTTCGGCCAGTATTTCACCAATGAAGATATCGTGGATGTCATTAACGCGTTCTGTATTCATCGCGCCGGCGACATTGTGCTGGATCCCGCCTGCGGCTCCGGCAGTTGTCTGGTGCGCGCCTATCACCGCAAGGCATGGCTGGCTCACCAGGCCCGCCGCGGCCGGCACCAGGATTTTTCGTTAAGCCATCAGGAACTGCTCGCCGAAATATTCGGCTGTGATATTGCCGTGTTTGCCGCCCATCTGGCGACCTTGAACTTGGCGTCCCGGCACATCGAGGACGAAGAGAACTACCCCTGCATTGCCCGCCGTAATTTTTTCGAGGTCCCGGACCAGCGCAAGTCATTTTGCCGGCTTCCCAAAAGACCATTGGAAGGCGATACGAGCAAAAAAGTTCCAACGCCGATTGGGATACCACCGCTGGACGCCGTGATCGGCAATCCGCCCTATGTCCGGCAGGAGTTGATTCCGCGCCGCAATCAGATTAAGAAATCCTCCGGTGAATCGAACGCGTCCCATACCGTCCGGATGAAAAATTCCAAGGAATATGTGCACGATCTTTGTGCCCGCCTGTGGCCGGGTCTTCAGCTCTCGGGACGCAGTGACCTGCATTGCTATTTCTGGCCCGCCGCCGCGGGGTTGCTGAAAGAAAACGGCTATTTCGGCTTTCTAACCTCATCCAGCTGGCTGGACGTGGAATATGGCTTTGCCCTCCAAGGCTGGATTCTCCAGAATTTCAAGATTCTGGCCGTCATTGAAAGCCTGGATGAACCCTGGTTCCAGGATGCGCGTGTCAAAACCGCGGTCACGATCCTCCAACGGTGCAAGGACGATAAAGCGCGTATGAGCAATATTGTCCGGTTTGTCCGCCTGCAGAAGCCCGTGCGCGAATTACTAGGCAAGCGACCGCCCGGTGATGAAACGGCCCGGCAGCATGCCGCAGAGCACCTGCGTGACCTGATCCTTAAAACCGACAAGCTCTGCGTCACCGAGCAACTGCGCATAATCCCCGTTCCTCAAAGCCGACTATGGCAGGAGGGCGTTGCCGCCCGCAAATTGCTCAAGGGCGAGGCGGTCTTACCATCTGCAGATGACGATGAGGATGAAATGGATACTGACCAGGAAAAAGTGCCCATCATCGGTAATTCCGAATACGCCGCCGGCAAGTGGGGCCGGTTCCTGCGCGCGCCGGAAATCTATTTCCGTTTACTGGAAAAATACGGCAACCGCTTCGTCCGGTTAGGTGAAATTGCAACTGTACGCTTTGGCATAAAGAGCGGTTGTGACGCCTTTTTCATGCCGCGCGACGTGACGGCGGACACGCTGAAAACCATCAAAGACGGGCTGGCCTGGAACAACCTGCCGCTCATGACCGCGTGCAAGTTCAGCGAAGTCCAAAGCGGCAAGGTACGCATTATCAAGGCGGGCGACGGCACCCTGCACCCCATCGAAACCGAATACGTGCGGCCTGAGGTCCACAGCCTGATGCAGGTCGAGCGTCCGGTGATTCATGCCAAAGATACCGACCGGGTCGTGCTTTGGGTGAACAAGGAATTGAGCGAACTCTCCGGCACCTACGCGGCCAAATATATCCGTTGGGGCGCCAAGCAAACCTTCGCCTCAAATAAATCAAAAGCCGTCCCCGTCCCGGAACGAAGCACCTGCGCTGCCCGGCCGCTATGGTATGATCTGACGAATATTGGCACTGGCACTGTGTTTTGGCCGATGGCGCAGAAATACCGTCATATCGTTCCTGATAATCCTGACAAACTGGTCTGTAACCACAATCTTTTTTACTTAAGCACACCTGAGTTATCAAAGGATGAAGCTGGCGTTCTTTCT
>JBDRSI010000174.1:0-2290 GCA_043825055.1 Verrucomicrobiota bacterium | reverse complement strand
TGGCGCGCATTATGGAACGGGTCGAATACCCAATGACCCCGAGGAGCAGGATCGCGCCACACAGAAGCGTCAGCCGCCACGCCGTTTGCCACGTCTGTGGCAAAGTGGCCCCTTGCCCCGTTGCGGGGCGACGGGGCGGAGTGATGTTCATGGTGATTTGTCCCTCCATCCGGACCATTGATATATGTCGTTGACTGTCGGATACATGGGGGGTGGATCGGTGAGAAATCGCGTGTCGAATGCGTAGTTTTTCTGAAACCCTCTCCAGCCAGCCCCCATTCCTACCGCTCCCCGGGTAAATTGAACGATGCCGCCATAGACGTTGAGAAAGCCGGAGGAGGCGCGAGATGAATAGTTTTGAACATAGAACCCATGCGAATAAGAAAGCGTCGGGTGAGCGGCGATGATGTGGGCGAAAATCTCCAGATTATTCGGGGCGCTCGTGCGAACGACAACGTCATGATTGGCAATCAAGCCCAGAGCGTCGTCGGAAGTGTTGGTCATGCCGAGGGTGATGTTGGTATTGGCATATCGGACGTGGTTGGTGATGTGAATGTTATTGTCGACGGCGATCGAAAGCCGTCCGTCCAGTGTGCCGCCGACGCTCACAGTGCCCTCATTGGTTCCTGTTCCGGCGCCGGTGGACCGAACATATATCAGGCCGTTGGATGGGACAGGATATGTATTCGTTGTCCACCCTCTCCGGCCATTGGTAATCAACACATTGGTTCCGCTCAGGGCAATCTGGGAACTGCCGGTGATCACCAGGCTGGCGTTTGCCAACAAGGAAGTGAAACTAATGGAAGCCATGCTTTGTGACGGCGCATTAAACTGCCAGCCCTGCATGAACTGAACGTTATTGGTATTACTGCCTGGGCCCCAGTTGTTGGCCGTTGTGCTGACAAGCGCCTCAAAAATCGGGTTTTCTTTCATGTAGATACTGCAATTGGCGTGAACGGGGCCGGCAAAACGTTCGCCGCCACGAATCCAAATAGCGCCGCCGGATCCATTATACCACATGGCATATCGGGCCCAGGTTTGCTGGCGAACTCCAGTCATTATCACGTTTTTTTTCACGCCGCACACTTCGCCGGTGGAAGTAATCGTGTACCAGGTCTGGCCGCCACCACCGCCGACTTGATTAATTGAGACGTTGTAAGTCCCGTTGCCGATGGCGCCCGTAATGACGCCAGGAGGGTTTCCTCCGCTGTTCGCGATGCATGACACGGCCCGCTCCGCGCCGCCTTCGGCCACGTAAAAAGCCTGTTCCAGACGGACCTGCCGGTCAGCCAGCTTTAACTGGGAGCCGCTTTCGCTCAACAGGCCCAAGGCCAGAATAGCGGTAATGGCCGTGAAGCAAACCACGGCAACCAGAATCACACCGGAATTATTGTTGGTTTTCATGGCGCGCCTCGCTAATTACGCCTCTTTACAAAGGTGCTGATCTGGTTCGTCGAGGTGTATCGGCCTTTTTGCCGCAGAATGGTCAGTTGAATGCTCACCCCGGACGCATTGGTTGAGACGACGGCAGCGGACACATAATTACAGATCAACTGGCGGGTCTCTCGATCAGGGACGGAACCGGGGCCGGATGGTGGTGGTTGTCCTGCCGGCCAAAAGACAATATTGCTGGCCACTTTGTTGAAATCAATACAGCGCACCCCGTCAAAGACGTTGGAACAGGTTATGCGCAAACTGTCCTTGGGCGAGCCATTATTCAGAAAATGATCCTTGTCACCGGGCGCCGGAGGATAAACATGGTCGGTACCCGTCCAATTTCCTTTCATATCTTCACATACGACACTGGCTGCCGTCCGCAGTCCGTTGTTGGATCCCACCCCATAAACTAACCGCGACAGGGCCATATTGCCGTCACGACTGGTGGCCATGCCTAACGAGGTGGCCTGCCACAGCTTCTGGCACATGACGTATACGCCAATAGCGCCGCACATGGTCATGCCAAACATAGCCACCGCGATCATCAACTCGACGAGCGAGAAGCCCGAAAGAAATGCGGAATGCGGAATGCGGATTGCGGAATTACTTCCGCTGGAGGCGAATCCACCTATGGCGGGATGACATGCTTTTTTTCCTTCAGCATTGTCCCGCGGCGTTTCCCTTGATGTTTCTTCATTTTTCATTCTACATTCTTCATTTCTTCATGGGTGCAACTCCCGACTGACCGATCCCGCCATGCTGACGGTGGAGGTAATCCCACTGCCGGGATTGATCCAGCGATTGGTCAAATAAATGTTTTTGACAACGACACTCGGAGTCTGGGTCACGGTGG
>JBDRSI010000173.1:0-4424 GCA_043825055.1 Verrucomicrobiota bacterium | reverse complement strand
TGACGATGTCCTGGATTAATAAGTAAAAAAAGCATAACCCTTAAAAAAGGGACAGGAGAACTATTTTTTTCTTGACAACTGTCAGCCATATCGGATTCCCGCTTTCGCGGGAATGACAGAATATGGGGGTTTGAGACTTGTTACGGGTTCATCAAACCGGGTTACGACCTCTTTCAGGGCCTTTATGAACGGCGCGCCGGCATTGAGAGAAGGTATGCGCCGGAAGGAGAGCCCCTTTTCCAACGCGTATTGCCGGTGGGTGATGTCGATATCGTAGAGCGTCTCGATGTGGTCGGCGGTGAAACCGATCGGGACCTGGATGATGCCTTTGAAACCGGCAGCGGCGATGGCGTCGATTTTTTCTTCGACGGTAGGGGTTATCCACGGCTCCGACACATTGTTCGGGATGCTCTGCCATCCGAGCGCATGGTTTCGGATGCCGGCGCGGGAGGCTACCAGTGCCACGGTCTCCTCTATCTGTTGCCGGTACGGCTCGCCGGAAAGCTTCATCGGCAAGCTGTGCGCCGAAAAAAGGTAAAACGCTCGCTCATCAATAGAGTCGCTGCGGATCTGCCCCGCCCAGCTTTCAATGAAAAGCGGTTCTTTATACCAACTGTGGATAAACTCCACCGGTACGGAAAGGAATCTCTTTTCGATGTGCCTTTTTGCAGCGTCGATGTAATTTCCGGTGGTAACGCTCGTGAAAAAAGGGGAAAGCAGAAGAACAAGAATCCGCGCCGGTCCCGATGCCGCCGTGCGTTCCAGGACATCTTCAATGAACGGCCGCGCATGGCGAAAGGCGGGAATACAGAGATACCCCTTGCCGAGCGCTTCACCCAATGCCTTCGCCTGTTCCTCGGTGATGCGCGCCAGCGGCGAAAAACCGCCGATCAGCCGGTATCGTTCGATGACGGCCTGCATCGCCGTAGGGGGAAGCTCCCTGCCGAGGAAATGGTTGATGAACTCCGGGATCTCCCCCGGGCTGCGGGGACCGCCGAGAGTCACGAGGATGACGCCGGTCTTCATTTTCTTGCACTCAACTCGTGGACGAGGTCGATCATGTATTTCACGTTGTCGGGCGGCGCGGTCGGCAGGATGCCGTGGCCGAGGTTGAAGATGTGGCCGTTCCGGTTTCCCACCCTCTCCAAGATCTCCGTTACCCGTCTTTTGATGTACTCCCGCGAGCCGTGCAGCGCGACCGGGTCGAGATTCCCCTGAATGCACGGCTCATGGTTCAGCGCCTTCCACGCCGCGTCGATATCCGTGCGCCAGTCCAGTCCGACCACATCGCCCCCGGCCTCCTGGATCAGCGTCAGCAGATGCGACGCGCCGAACGCAAAATGGACGTGCGGCACCGACTTGTCAAGGGATGCCATCAGCCGTTTCTGGTGGGGCAACACGAACTCCCGGTAATCGGCCTGCGAGAGGCATCCGACCCAACTGTCGAACACCTGGACGGCCTGGACGCCCGCCCTGATCTGGTCATTCAGGTAAACGATCACCATGCCGGTCAGTTTTTCCATCAGCAGGCGCCATGTATCGGGTTCCTGGTACATCATCGATTTGGTGAACAGATAGTTCCTTGAACCGCTCCCTTCGGTGATGTAGCTTGCCAGCGTGAACGGCGCACCCGAGAAACCGATCAGCGGAACCGTGCCGTTCAATTCGCGCTTCACCATCCGGATGGCGTCCATCAGGTACGCCATCTCTTCCATGGGGTTAATGGCCCGCATCCTCTCCACATCGCCCCGTGTCCGGACGGTATTGTTGATCCTTGGACCGTCGCCTTTGGTGAATTCAAAATCGATCCCCATTTTTTCCAAGGGCAGCAGAATGTCGGCAAATATGATTGCGGCATCGAGTTCAAAACGCCGGACGGGCTGCAGGGTGATCTCCACCACGAGCTCCGGCGTCTTGCACACTTCGATGAAGCTGTGCCTGGCCCGCACCGCGCGGTATTCCTCGAGGTATCTGCCCGCCTGCCTCATGATCCAGACAGGCGTGCAATCCACGCTCTCTTTTTTACATGCTTTCAGATATCTGTCGGCTCGTGACATAAGCGATCTCTCCTTCAGAACTGGACAGGGATTTATAAACCAGACGGCGCCAAAAAGATAGAAATTTATTGCGTTATCGAACGTCTGGAATAAGCTACACCTCCGCAAGCAGCCGGGTAGCTGATGCGCCTGCATAGTAGCTTTCACTCCATACTGCTCAGGTAAGATCGAGGAGAATCTGAACGGTGCTGGTTATCGCTGTCACCTACAAGTCCTTGAAAGCGCATACCTAATAAATTACTGATAACTGTTTGTACTGCTTGAATATGTATCGGACCATTGAAAATGGTTACGGCCGGCAGATGTATGTGAATCCCCTTTCGCTATCGGACCGTTTATGGACGCCGCGCGATGCCGTTAATCTGAGCGCGGCGTCCATCTGATCATTTTCAGGCTTGACGGTCGTTAGAACGGAACTTCGACAGCCAGTGTTCCATGAGCTTTCCAGCAGCTTCGCGACCACCCAGACCAAATGACAGCGCTATCGCAATTGCGACTGCACCTAACGTGAGGCCAAAGGCAAGGTTGACGATATCATCGGCAATGCCCATGGCACGTAGGCCCAAGGCCAATACCAGAGCCAAGATGGCGAAACGCCCGATGCGCGCCAGACCCTTGGTGTTAGGGCCGCTTGCACGGTCGATCGCCTCGTAGGCAAAGTTTGCCAGCCAGAATCCAATGACAAGAATAATCGAGCCCATCAGCACATCACCGCCAAATCGGATAAACGTGGTCACAATGTCGCCGACCTGCTTGAACCCGAGTTGGTTGGCTGCTTCCACAGTGGCGAACAGCATGGCAAAAAACAGAACCACGTATCCGACAAAAACCGATGCGGGGGTTTTTTTGAATGCATCGGCAAGTCCGGCATGCGGAGGCAGTTTGTCAAAACCCAGAGTGTTCAAAAGGCTGGCCAACAGGCGGGAGGCAAAAGAGGCAACCAGCCAGGTGACGAACAGAATCAGGCCAGCCGCAATGATGTGGGGCACCGCCGCCAAAATCATGCCCAGCATGTCCGTGGCGGGTTTGGAAATAGCCTCGATCTTAAGTGCATCAAGCGCGGCGATCAGCGCTGGCAGGAATACAGCCACAAAAACCAGCAAACCGGCCACGCTGGACATCTGCACTGATTCGGTCAGGCCCACACGCTGACCGAGCTGGTCACTTCCGGCCGTGCGCAGCAGGTTAGTTGTCAGGTTACGAAGTACGATGGCTACGATCCAACCCACACCGCCAATAATGAGGGCGGCCACCGCATTGGGCACGATGTCGAGAGCCTTGGCGACCATCTCTCGCAATGGACCCAGGAGACCCTCCATTTGCAGTGCACCCAAGATGGCGGGAACGAATAGCAGAATTATGAGCCAGAACAGTGCTTGGCTCAGACCGCCACTGATGGGAGCCATACCTGCGTGTTCGGAAAGTTTTTCGTCCAGTGTGGTCTTGGAGAGCACCTTGTTGACCATTGCACGCACCACGCTGGCGAGCAGCCACGCTACCAAAGCCAGCACCAGACCGGCCAGCAGGCGCGGAACGTATTCAAACAGATGAGTCAGTAGAGCTGCGAAAGGACCAGATACCAGCGCCAGGTCAAACGCGTTGAATATCGCCATCAGTGTGAACAGCATCACAACCCAAAAGAGGGTCACTCCTATGCCTTTTTCGATTTCGACGGTGTGACCGGTAAGTTGAGCGAAGCGCTTATTCAAACCCACGAAGCCCAACCCCTTGCGAACCCCGGCACGTACTACCACGGCGATCACCCACCCCAGTACCAATATGGCCAACGCTCCCAGCAGGGTTGGGATTTGACCTCCCAGTCCAGTCTGCACGGCATTCCACAATGTCGTCATATCTAAATTCATTTTTCTACCTCCTTTCTGTTTAGTCTTCCAATCATATGTCCATTATGAAAACTTTCGTACTTATTGCTCACACGTTAAGATTGACATAAAAAACCCCGTGTCTTTTACGAAACGGGGTTATGTTAACCGGGACATATTTCCCTCCAGTATGTTTATACGGGATTGAATTATCCAACTGTCTTTCATAGTTTCAATTCTTGTATCACGATTTGCATTCGAAATCTACTTCGTCATGGAAATTTGAGTCTAACGACTACAGGAAGGATCAAATGCCCAAAATCACCGGGAAATCCACCCTACCAAAACTGCACGTTTCAACCAGAACTCGGCAAACTGCCTCTTTCCGTCTTTGAAGCAATGTCTTCAAATTGACTGATCCGAATCGACCCATCAGGAAATTTAGCGATGATTTCCAGGTCGCCTCCCATGGCCTTGATAAAATTTCTTAATGTGCTGATATACATGTCTGTCCGCTTTTCAAGCTTTGATACCGCAGCCTGCT
>JBDRSI010000172.1:0-28192 GCA_043825055.1 Verrucomicrobiota bacterium | reverse complement strand
CCGGGCGTTCGGCGCTCTTGGCATCCTTGAGCCCCTTCATGATGTCCGGCAGGAGACCCTTGCGGCCCAGGTACTTGATGCGCACCTGCTCAAGGGCCTCCGCCGTGTCGGCGGCGCGGGCCTCGCCCAGCGAGGCTTCCTTCAATGCCAATATGGCGATGGCTTTCATGGTTACCCTATTCCTATAATTCAATTGACGCGCAAAGTCAAATCGGGAATTTTATTGATTGACAAGGGTAATGCCTCAGTTACGCGGGTAGGTTATGAACTTCAACGCTGTCATTCCCGCGAAAGCGGGAATCCAGCATTGATTTTTCTGGATTCCCGATCAGGTCGGGAATGACAATCAGCCCTCATAACTGAGGGGGTTGCTGATAAGGCGGTAAAATGATTTGCCATCAAGATGCCAGTTCATTATACTGATTAACAATGAACAAAAGTCAATTGGTGGCTTATTTGGAACGTATTGACGCGGCCTTGCCTGACGAGGTGATGCTTTATATATACGGGAGCGCCGCGTTCATCCTGCTTGACGAACCGGAGCGGACGAGCCTTGACATTGACGTTGCGGCGCCATATTGCCGCGTGGACGAGCGCGTTTTTCGAGACGCCGCCTCAAATGCCGGTTTGCCGGTTAATCCCGATCTTGATACGGCCAAAGACCATATTGAGTGGATATCATCATTGCGGCTTTGTCTGCCCAAGCCGTCGGCCGATTCGGATGTTGTGCTGTGGCGGGGGCGTAACATGACCGTCAAGACCGTCGCCATTCCCGCGTTGATCGCCAGCAAGCTCATTCGGTATGACGCTGTTGATCGAAGCGATGTTCAATACCTGTTGGCGCAACATCCCGTCGCTTTAAGTGATGTGGCGGGGGCGGTCCGGTCACTGCCGCCGCCTTTCGATCAGGATGCGGTCGTGCTTGAAAATTTAGAGAACCTGAGGAACGATATGGCAGTATGGATGGGGATCCCTTCATGACGGAGCGCGAGAAACTGCAAACCTGTTACGAGCTGGCGTTTTTCCCTCCACGTTTGAACGAGGCTTGGGACCGGATCAAACGAAATGCGGAGCCAAATATTGACGAGCTGGGGATGTTGCTCGACACCGCGGAGTTGCTTCATCAGGCCCTGCCGGAAAGGGGCTTCCCGTCCCAACGGGCGCTGACCCGGTTGGCCCTTTATCAGGCAAGGGCCAGGGCGTTTGGCATGGTCGGCTTTATCCGTCGCCTGCGCCAGCGACTCAATCGTCCCCCTCTGACGGCGCGCGAAGTTCCCGGTCACTTGGTGCGCGATATTGGTCTCCCGCCCTTGGCGCGTCCCAAAGCGACATAATGCTGGTGGCGGACACGGTCAGCACGCTCTACACCGCCTACGTCTCGGCCCAAGACCATGGCCGCGAGACGGATATTCCGTTGATTGCTTGACGCGCAAAGTCAAACCGGGAATTTTATTGTATCGGGAATTTTATTGCCCTTTAAAAGAGCCGCCCATGCCGCCTGCCCTCCGTAGCGCTTTGGCGCAGGAGGGCCTCTTTCAACTGGCTTTTCGGATTGCGCCCTGATATATTCAAAACCGCTGGGAATTTGCAAGCGGGGCATTCCTGGTACATCCTGCAACTTCTGGATCGGGCGGCTCTGGAAAGTCCGTCCACCGAGTTCGTGAACGAAGGTGGGTTCAAGCTGACCTGGGTTGACGAATGGTAAAAACGAGAAACGAAAAGCTCTCTTCGATGCCCAGGACGAGATTGACCGAAAGAAGGAAACTCTGATCGGCGAAATTGAGTCCAAACTTAAGCAGAGCGTGGAGGTGAAAGAAGTCTTTATGATTCGATGGAGGGTGGGATGATACCGAAACAGATTGATTTTAATTGCTTGACGTTACGGAAAGCCTCTGGTATTTTCATTATCAGATTTATCCACCCTAGTAGCTTCGGCGAACGGGCGCAGAGCCATCTCGCAGGAGATGGCTCTTGCTTTTTTCAGGGGAGGCGCGCATGAAGACGTTTGTCTATGTTGACGCCTTCAACCTCTACTACGGCTCAGTCAAGGGCACGCCATACAAGTGGCTGGACATTAATACCCTTTGTCGCGTATTGCTTTCCCAGCATTCCATTGAGCGAATCAAGTATTTTACCGCACTGGTGGACCCGAGGCCTGATGATCCGAGTCAACCTATGCGCCAACGAGTTTACTTGCGAGCTCTCCGAACTATTCCTAACTTGGAGATTGTCTATGGACATTACCTAACGCATGTCGTTCCCATGCCAGTGGCCAATCCTCAGCCGAACCAGCCATCTTATGTCAGGGTTATCCGAACAGACGAGAAAGGGTCAGACGTTAATCTCGCCTGTCATCTGCTGAGAGATGCGCATCTTGGCTTGTTCGAATGCGCCGTGATCATGTCCGGCGATTCGGATCTCAAAACGCCAGTCGTCATGGTGCGAAACGAACTAAAATTACCGGTCGGCGTGATCAATCCACAACAAAGGCCCTGCCGGGCCTTGAAAGACACCGCTGCGTTCTACAAACATATACGTACGGCGGCATTGCAAGCCGCGCAGTTTTCGCCCGTGCTGACAGACTCCATGGGCACATTCAGCAAGCCGGCAAGTTGGTGAAATCTTTCAGAAACCATGAATCAAGCAAACCAAAAATATGCTGAATGGATCAAGCTCATCGAAGATGCGTTCGTGGGACCAAGCAATATTCAGTTCGGTGATGAGCACTACATTCTCCTGAATGCGGCTTTTGCGTTTGCCGCGTCCAACTGCACTAATGTCGCATTCCGCGATGCGTGGACAAAAATGCTGAAGGAAAGATTTGTGAATGGACAAGGATGACGCATGACCAAGAAAGGTAAACTTGAATTGACCTGGATTGGCAAGGACGCGCGTCCGAGGCTGGAGCCGCGCATACTGCTCGAAGACCCAGAGAGGTCGCATCACGCGGCACACCGGGTGACGGACCACGACCTCTTTGATAACCGCCTCATCTTCGGCGATAATCTCCTCGCCCTCAAAGCGCTCGAACAGGAGTTCGCCGGTAAGATCAAATGCGAGTTCATTGACCCGCCTTACAATACCGGCAGTGCATTCGAGCATTATGATGACGGCGTGGAGCATTCGATTTGGCTGTCGTTGATGCGGGATCGAATAGAAATATTACGCCGGCTACTTCGACCGGACGGTTCACTCTGGATAACGATTGACGACAACGAAGCGCATTATCTAAAAATTCTATGCGATGAAGTGTTCGGACGACGCAACTTTGTAGCGAACCTAGTTTGGCAAAAGCGAACGGCTCGCGACAATCGAAAGGCGTTTTCTGTGAACCACGATCACGTCTTGGTGTATGCCGTGGACATCTCACTCTTCACCGAGAAAAGAAATCTGCTGCCGCTTACTACAGAGGCATTGGCACGCTACAAGAACCCTGACAACGATCCGCGAGGATCATGGCAGTCGGTAGCGATGACAGCCCAGGGTGGACACGCGACAGCAGCCCAATTCTATGAGTTGAAAACTCCAACGGGCAAACGACATAATCCGCCCGAAGGGCTGTGTTGGATTTACACAAAAGAGAAATTCGAAGCCGAAGTCAGAAAGAAAAACATTTATTTCCCAAAGAACAGCGACGGAGTTCCTCGAATCAAGAAATTCCTTAAGCAGGATGCGTCCCAAGGACTTGTTCCCGAATCTATCTGGTTGGAGTCAGAGGTTGGCACAAACGACGATGCTAAGAGGCATACACTTGAACTACTACGGCCGAGTGCGAATGAAGTATTTGAAACACCAAAGCCAGAGGGACTATTGAATAGGGTGCTTCAGATTTCTACTAACCCAGGCGACTGGGTGCTCGACTCATTCGCCGGTTCGGGTACGACGGGCGCGGTGGCGCAAAAGATGGGCCGGCGCTGGATCATGGTGGAGTTGGGCGAACATTGTCATACGCACATCATTCCACGGCTCAAGAAGGTGATTGATGGCGCAGACCCCGGCGGCATCACGGAGGCGGCGGACTGGAAGGGCGGCGGCGGTTTCCGCTATTACCGGCTCGCGCCGTCGCTGCTGGAGAAAGACAAGTGGGGTCAATGGGTCATCAGCAAAGAATTCAATGCCGCCATGCTGGCCGAGGCCGTCTGTAAGCTGGAAGGTTTCACCTACGCACCGAGCGACACGATCTATTGGCAGCATGGCCATTCAACGGAGCGCGATTTCATCTATGTGACCACCCAGCACCTGAGCGCGGACCAGCTCGCGCAGTTAAGCGACGAGGTCGGGCCGGAGCGCACGTTGCTCGTGCTCTGCGCCGCCTTCCGCGTCCTCAAAGGCGGCACGGAGCGGTATCCAAACTTGACGGTGAAAAAGATTCCCAAGCAGGTGCTCTCCCGTTGCGAGTGGGGTCACGACGATTACAGTCTCAAGGTGGAAAACCTGCCCAAGGCGCCGCCCAAAGCGGGACAACAGGAGTTTGGTTTAGTATAAAACCACGGATTACAGGCATGAACACAGATATCAAAAAGACAGTAGCCACTTCGCTTTACGGCCGCATACGGGAGATTCTCGAATCGGCAAAGACTTCAGTCGCAAGGTCGGTTAATACGACGCAGGTGGTGGCGAACTGGTTAGTCGGTCGGGAGATTGTGGAGGAGGAACAGAAGGGGAAGCCCCGGGCTGACTACGGCAACGAGTTGATCCGTGACCTCGCAAAGCGACTGACCGCAGATTTTGGGGCAGGATACTCGAAGGACAACCTGTTCTGGTTCCGCCGGTTATATCAAGGGTATCCGGAACTGCTGGCCCGGCAGAAAATTGACGCAGTGCGTCAAATATCCGACGCGGTGCCTCGGAAATCCACTGACACAGAGGCTGCCGCAGATATTTCACCGACTCCGCACGCAGTGCGTGATATTTCTGTTGCGGAGATTGGCTACGCGGTGCGTAGCCAATCCTGGCTCCCCGGACAACTCCATCCGAACCTCTCATGGACCCATTACCGGACATTACTCCGCGTTGACAAACCAGAAGCCAGGTCGTTCTACGAGATAGAGGCGCTCAAGAATAACTGGGGAGCTCGCGAGTTAGAGCGGCAGATTTGCAGTCTGCTTTACGAGCGTCTGGCATTAAGCCGCGATAAGAAAGGGCTGATGCGGCTGGCCACTAAAGGCCACGTGGTTCAGAAGCCAATAGATATTTTTAAGGACCCTGTGGTCATGGAATTTCTGGGATTGCCGGAGTCGCCCAAACTGGTCGAAACCGATCTAGAGACCGCCCTGATCAACAATCTGCAATCGTTCCTGCTGGAGTTGGGCAAGGGCTTCGCCTTCGTGGCGCGGCAGGAACGGTTGACGCTGGATGGAGACCACTTCTATATTGATCTGGTATTCTACCACACGATCCTGAAGTGCTACGTCATCATTGACCTCAAGACCGGCAAGCTAACGCATCAGGACCTTGGACAACTTCAGCTCTACGTGAACTACTACGACCGGGAAAAGCGCGCGACGGGGGATAATCCGACGTTGGGCCTGATTCTTTGTGCCGATAAGAACGACACGGTAGTCCGCTATACGCTGGGCGAGGGCCAGCAAAAGATATTTGCCAGCCGGTACAAACTCTATGTGCCGTCCGTGGCGGAACTCCGGGCGGAAATTAAACGCGAGGTCAGGGCATTGGAAACGGATGCAAAGGGTGGAGGCAAAGCATGAAGCCGCAAGTTAATGCCATTGCCGGCCGCTTGAGCCTGCGCCCGCCGCAACGCCGGTCGCTGGAAATCCTCGACCGCATCACGGAAATCGTCCCGCCCAAGAAGGGTGCCGACATCGCCGCCGCGTTGGCGGTAATCAGCTCCGAGTTCCCAACCGTCACCGATTTCGAGCGCGAGTTTCCTTCAGTCTGTTTCGCGCTCGCCACCGGCGTGGGCAAGACGCGGCTGATGGGCGCCTTCATCAGTTACCTGCACCTCGCGCATGGCATCAACAACTTCTTCGTAATGGCCCCGAACCTGACGATCTACAACAAGCTTGTCACGGACTTCACGCCGAACACCCCAAAGTATGTCTTCAAGGGCATCGCGGAGTTCGCCACCGACGCGCCGGAAATCATCACGGGCGACGACTATGAGGCGAAGGCGTGCACGCTGTTCGATCAGTTGCTCCGCTGCAAGGTAAACATCTTCAATATCTCGAAGATCAACTCGGAAGTCCGGGGCGGAAAATCGCCGCGTATCAAGCGGCTCTCGGAATACATCGGCGAGAGTTACTTCGAGTATCTGGCGGCGTTGCCCGACCTCGTGCTAATCATGGACGAGTCGCATCGCTACCGCGCCAGTGCCGGAGTGCGGGCGATCAATGAGTTGAAGCCGGTCATTGGCTTGGAGCTCACAGCCACACCATTCTTGGAAACTGCCAAGGGCGCGGTGCCGTTCAAAAACGTCATCCTCGACTATCCGCTCGGTAAGGCGATGGCGGATGGCTTCGTCAAGGAGCCGGCCGTCGTCACGCGCAAGAATTTCAATTCCGCCGGCATGACGCCTGAAGCCATCGAATTGATGAAACTCCAGGACGGCGTCCGGTTGCACGAACAGGTGAAGGTCGAACTGGAAACCTATGCTCGCGAAAGCGGCAACGGGATCGTTAAGCCGTTCGTCCTGGTCATCGCACGCGACACGACGCACGCGAAACAATTGATTGATTTGATCCAGTCGGACGCGTTCTTTGATGGCCGCTACAAGACCAAGGTAATCCAAGTGGATTCCAGCAAGACCGGCGCGGAAGAGGACCAGATGGTCGAGCGCTTGCTCAAGGTCGAGCGCACCGACGAGCCGACGGAGATCGTGATCCATGTCAACATGCTCAAGGAAGGCTGGGACGTGACGAACCTTTACACCATCGTCCCGCTGCGCGCCGCGAATGCGCGTATCCTCATAGAGCAGTCCATCGGGCGCGGTCTGCGCCTGCCCTACGGCAAGCGCACCGGGATCAACGCAGTGGACCGCCTGAACATTATCGCGCACGACAAGTTTCAGGAGATCGTGGACGAGGCCAAGAAACCGGACTCGCCAATCCGGTTGCAGCAGGTGATTCTGGAGCCTGAGCAGTTGGGCGAAAAAACGGTGACGGTGGTCTCGCAGTCCCAACTGGCGAGCAAGCTGGGTTTGCAGCCCGAGCAGACGACCACGAGCACGCTGGTTCCCAAAGCCGCCGAGCCGCCCGTCTTCAAGACGCCGGAAGACCAGAAGGTGGCGCAGATTGCTTATCAGGTGATCCGCAAGTTGGAAAACCAGCCGCAGATGCTGCCCAGCGTCTCCCATCTGACCAACAAGGACGTGCAGGCCGCTGTGGTGAAGGATGTTGCCGCCCAGTACCGTCCGTCCCAATTAGAACTCGAAGGCGTGACGGTCAAGCCGGACATCGCGGCCATTGTGGCAAAGACAACGGAGTTAGTGATTCAGCAGACCATTGATATTCCGCAAATCCTCGTCGTGCCCACCGGCAAAGTTCAATCTGGTTTCAACCCGTTCACGCTCAAGCTGGATACACTTAACTATCCGCCGGTATCGGAAGAGCTTTGGGCCAAGCACCTGCGCACGGATCAGGTGGATGTGATCGCCATGGGCAAGGGCGACATTGAGGAATCGCGGTTAGAGGACTACGTTGTGAGCGGCCTCGCTGAGTTCGACGATGTTTCTTACGACTCACATGCCGATCTGCTTTACGATCTGGCCGGTCAGGTGGTGAAGCATCTGCGCAGATACCTGCCCGACGAGCACGAGACTCGCAAGGTGCTCAGTTGCTACCAGCGAGACATAGCCCGCTTCGTTCACGTTCAGATGCAGGAACATTATTGGGAAAAGGCGACCGGCTACGAGGTGAAGATCAGCAAGGGGTTCTCCGAGTTGAAGCCGAGCGCCTATACCGCGTCGGCATCGGAGCCGGTGCTCGACTACCGCCAGCCGCCTGGGGACAAAAGCAACATGGCGAAGTATCTATTCGGCGGGTTCAAGCGCTGCCTCTATCCGGTGCAGAAATTCCAGTCAGACGCCGAGCGCAAGCTGTCCGTAATTTTGGAACGCGAAGCGTCGAGGTGGTTCAAGCCCGCCAAAGGCCAGTTCCAGATTTACTACAAATCCGGCGCCGATCATCTGGAATACCAACCGGACTTCGTGGCCGAAACGGAAACCACGATCTACATGTTGGAACCCAAAAGCCGCGACGAAATGACGGCCGCCGAGGTCATCGCCAAGATGGACGCGGCGGTGAAGTGGTGCAAACATGCGAGCGGCCACGCGAAGACGTATCACGGCAAGCCGTGGAAGTATATTCTGATTCCGCACGATGTCGTCGCGGATAACATTACGCTCGAATGGCTCGCCAGTCAGTTTGAGCCAAAGTGAACCGGAGTTCCGATGGTCCTGCGAATAGCAAATAAACCTGTTTGGCATTTGTTCGAGTTCACGGTTTGCACGTGACTTTACATCTCGTTTTCGGCATCATTCTGCATTCTGAGTTCTGTATTCTACCTTTTTATCAGGAGGAAAGAGAGCCATGGCCATTCAGGATTTCAAGTCCACCTACAAGACCATCATGGACGATCATTTTCCGCCGCGGCTGGAAATCAGTTTCGTGGACGGCGCCACGCGGCAGACGCTGATCTACGAAAAGGCCAGCTGGCTGATTGACGGCGTCAACAAGGGCCTGCGCTATGGCGAGAATCCGGGCCAGGAAGCGGCTCTGTTCAAGTTGGTCAACGGCAACTTGGCTCTGGGCGAGGTGCACAGTATTCAGCCGGGCCGGTACCTGGCATCCGATGTCGAACTGCTCCAGTCGGGCAAGCATCCGGGCAAGACCAATATCACCGACGTGGATAACGCCCTGAATATCCTGCGCTACCTGATGGATACACCCTGCGCCGTTATCGTGAAGCATAATAATCCCTGTGGTGTGGCCAAGGCCGCCACCCTGGCCGAGGCCTATGAGCGCGCCAATATGGCCGACCGCGTGGCGGCCTTCGGCGGGGCCATTGTGCTTAACCGCCCGGTGGACCGCGCCACGGCCGAACTGATCCTCCAGCAGTATGCCGAGGTGGTGGCGGCCCCGGACTTTGCCGCCGGGGTGCTGGACCTGTTTGCCAAAAAGAAGAACCTGCGCGTCATGCGCATCGCCAATATGGCGCACTTGGCCGAGTTCGCCGCCCAGCGCGTCGTGGATTTTAAATCGCTGGTGGATGGCGGCCTGGTAGCGCAGTGGTCGTTCGTGCCGCAGACCCGCACCAAAACCCAGCTGTTGCCCGCCCAAGCCCTCTTCAAAGGCAAGGAATACAAAATCAATCGCCTGCCGACGGAAAAGGAATACGACGACTTGCTCTTTGGCTGGCTGATTGAATGCGGCGTGACCAGTAATTCGGTCATTTTCGTCAAGGACGGTGTTACCGTCGGTATCGGTACCGGCGAGCAGGACCGCGTCGGAGTGGCGGAAATCGCCCGCGACAAGGCTTACCGCAAACTGGCCGACCGGCTTTGCTGGGAACAGCACAAAATCCCCTACAACGATTTGAAAGTCGCGGGAATCAAGGCCGAAATTGACCGCGAGGTCAGCCGGCGCAAAGGCGGGCTTATCGGGAGCTGTATGGTTTCCGACGCATTTTTCCCATTCCGGGATGGTGTGGATGTCGGCCTGCGCGAGGGCATTACGGCCGTGATTCAGCCAGGCGGGTCGGACCGGGATTTCGAGAGCATCGAGGCCTGTAACGAAGCCACGGTGGCAATGGTCTATACCGGCCAGCGCTGTTTCAAACATTAAGCGCCGGCAGGCAAGAATTAATTAACGCAAAGGCGTTCACCTGTCCGGATGGTCAGAATCCTGCGCTTCCAGGCGGGCGACATCCAGCAGGTCGGCCGGACGGCCAGCGGCTTTTTTAGCTTTAAGCAATTGGGTTTTACCCATAATGGCAATCGGCATGCCGTCATATGTGCTCTGAAGGTGGTGGTCCCAGGCTTCCTCGAAGGCAACACCGGCAATGCCCATCAGAATGTCAATGCGGTTGGGGGCTACGCCAATCTGGTAAACCAAATCGGTTTTGGTGAAGTCCCGCTCGGTGATGTTGTGCAAGGGGGCGCCAAAGCGCCGCAAGGCCCGAAATACCCGCGCGGCATTTTCGGGTGTGGCCCGCACCCAAACGTCCAAATCCTTGGTATAGCGGGGTTCCGTAAATACCATCACGGCATGGGCGCCGGCCACCAGGTATTCAACGCCCTCGTCGTTGAATAGTTTGAACAGATCTTTGAAGTCGGGATTCGACGGCATGGTTTCCTCGGAATAGCTCGGCTTCCACGACCATATCCCAGGCAGCGGCAAAACGCTCCTCGACGCTTTGGGACTGCCAGAATCGGCGGTCAAAATCGCCCCGGTCCTCATTCCGCCGAATCAGGCGTTCCACGATAACACGCTTGTGTCGGCTGGTTGCTTCAGGCCTATTCATATCGGCATTATGGCATCGGCCGTTGAACCATGCAAGATTATTTTGGATGAAAAATTGGCCTCAGGCCTTGGCGCTGACGACCATGGCGTAGGCGTTATGGTTATGGATGCTTTCCATGTTTTCGCTTTCCACCTGGAACCAGATGATGCGCTTATCCTGCCGGAGTTTGTGCGCAACAGCCCGAGCCATGTCCTCGGCAAAGCGCGGCCGGGCATAGGCTTGTTCGGTCACCTGTTTTTCGTCCTCGCGCTTGAGCAGGGAATACAGCCCCGAGCTGGCTTCCGCCTCGGCAATGGCGATCAGTTCCTCGATCCAGACCAGTTCGTGACTGCGCACACGCAGTGTGATCCAGGAGCGCTGGCTGTGCGCGCCCTGGTCACTGATTTCCTTGGAGCAGGGGCAAAGCGTGGCCACGGGCACCACAACTTCCACGATTAAATCCTGGCCTGCCCCGAGCGCAGTCGAGGGGGCATGCGGCTCATGCGTACGGTTGAACGAGGCCAGGAATGCACACTGGTAATTCATCAGGGAGCGGGTTTTCGACACCGGGGCGGTTTTTTCCACGAAATAGGGGAACCGGATTTCCAGGTGCGCCGTGGTGCAGTCGAACCGGTCGGTCATCGTCCTGAGGATGGCGCCGATATTGCGCAGGGAAATTTTGCCGCGCTGTTCGTTGAGGATTTCCACGAACCGCGACATGTGAGTGCCCTTGAAATGATGGGGCAAATCCACAAACAGGCCGACCCGCGCGACGGTATGCTGGACCTTGTTTTCGCGGTCCAACACATCCACGGGATAGAGCAAATTCTTAATGCCGGCTTTCCAGATGGGAATTTGCCGGTCGTCATGCTGGTTCTGGATGTCTTTTAACATGAAAATTGTATTAGCACGCGCCCCGGCGGGAGAGCAAGTTCGAAGTCACGGCAGTGTGGCAAAAACTTAAAACATTCATGGACTCATCTGCTGTGCGGCGGCCGCGTGCGCTTCGTTGTAGTAATGGATCAGTTTTTTCCAGTCAAACTGTTCGGCCAGTTCCTGTGCGCGAAACCGCAACGTGATGCGCTCGCGCAGTTCAAGCCGCGCGAATTTGAACAGATAGTCGGATAATTCATCGGCCGCGTTCGTGTCGGCGGTGTTTTTGCGCTTGACGACAAATAACCCTTTCTTTTCACAATCCGGGGTATGCGACAGGATGTAGTTGCCGAACCCGGATAAATCCGAGGCCACTGCCGGAATACCGCGCGCCAGGCATTCGACCGGCGTATAACCCCAGGGCTCATAATAACTCGGGAACAGGCCGAGGTGGCATCCACGGACGAATTGGTCATAATCCAGGCTGAACAGCGGATTCGTGGTGGTGATAAAATCAGGATGATACACGATTTTCACGGGATCGTCGGGCTTGTTCACCAGGTTGGAACGGCGCAGTTGATTCAAAACTTCATCGTGTTCCTGGTTCAGCAGATCGTGGGTAACAATCATGGGCAGTCGCGCGGTGCGCAAGGCTTGCATGGTCCGCCGCAGACGCAGGCGCCAGTAATCATCCATCAGCGCGTTTAAATCCGGCATTTGGCCCCGGGCAGCGGCTTTGAACAGGCGCTCGCCCAATTGATCCTTGATGGCCATGCAGGTCTGGTGCAGTTCTTCGGTCATGGCCTTATTGTTCAGCACATCCGCAAGCATGGACCGGAAAGGCTTGCGCGAAATGAGAAACATAACCACCGTGAGATCCTGGCCCGCCTGCTTCAGCATGTAATTAAGGCGTGCCAGGGCTTCGAGCGTCAGATCAAAACCTTTGTTGCGATACTCGTAGCGGCCCGACGTGAAGATATACAGGGTGCGGTCCAGGTTGAAGCTATAACTGGGGAAAAAGTGACCGGTCACAAATTGATGGATCTTTTCCTTGTACACCTTGTGCAGGTTTTCCGACTCATGGCGGGCAATAAACCGCTCGATATTGAGCCCGTTCGGCAGAACCAAATCCACCTTCCGGCTGAGCAGGTATTTGCATTCCATCGCCGTTACGTTGCTTACGGTTGTAAAAATATGGGCACCGTGCGCGGCGGCGCGCTCAATTTGAACGCGCGTTTCAATATTGAACCGCCGCGCATCGTTGTGCCAGTTGATGAACGGGAGGTGATCGTAAAACCAGGGATCACTCATGGCCAGGTAGCGTCCCAGGAGCGTCGCATGGGTTGTGAAGACAATCCCCACCGGCAGGTTGTCCCGCCGCATTTCCGGGATGGCGGCGCCCCCCATCCATTCATGAAAATGGGCAATCACGGGAGCGGGGCGCGGCGGCTGTTGACGGGTCAGTGCCCGGAAAAATTCGCACACCATCAATCCAAAGGCCAGGACCTCATTAACCTCGTGGTCATCCTTCGGCGTGCTGATCTGGTGATGTTCCCAGAAAAAATACTTGAATTCGATCAACCGGGGCATGGCACTGCGGAAATCCAGCAAAATCACCTGGGGTCGCCCGGTGACCAGCCAACGCCCGAAATGCGCCTGATAACCCATGGCACGCAACGCCTGGAGCGCGGGGCGTAACAGTTCCGGCGGCTCGGCCTCATCGAATTCGATTGCCGCTGTGGCCGAATTATAGGGCCCAACCAGGCAATACCGCTCGCCCCAATGCTCGATCATGCTGGGAATCTTGGACCGAATCACCGTATAGATGCCGCCCAACTGCTGGCATACTTCCCAGGCCACTTCAAATAAATAGCCCTCCGGACCATTCCGCTTCCCTGTTGGCAGGACTGTCGGTCGTTTTTCAGCGCCGGCCTTGGACATGATGACCATCCTCCTCAAGTTCACGGTTCAACGGTTCACGGTTGCAAGGTTGCCAAGCTCCGCCGTAGCGCTTCCATCTTCACCAAGGCTTCCGTCTTTGCCAAGGCTTCCGTCTTCGCCAAGGCTTCGTCGGACACGTCGGCGGACAAGCTGGCAGACAAGTCGCCCAAGCGAGAGCACTTTGCCTAAGCGAGTCGGATTTCTGGCAAAAAAACCAACTGTGCACCGAACAACCTGAATTAAGAATAATTCATTTTTCCATGGTTAAACAAGCCTAAATATTATTATCTTGATTGCGGGTTATTATGGCGCTATGCTCTGTGACAAAATATCACACCATATTGGCGTTTACCATGAAATCAGGATTTTTAGACAAGTTGATTGAGCGGTTGGCTAAGCTGGACCCCCAGAGCCTGCAAACCCAATTTCTGCGGTTGACGCAGGAAAAGGGGGTGTTAGAGGCCGTCTTCAACGCTTTGCATGAAGGTGTTATCGTGCTGGACGGCCTTGGGTTTATTAATTATGCCAACAGCGCCGCGGCGAACCTGCTTGGGGTTTCCTTGCAACCCGCCGTCAGGCAACCCATTGGCCGCATCCTCAAGGACATCGAATGGGATCGCATCCTGAACCTGGATGAAAAAGCCTGGTCGGAATTGATCAGCCGCGAAATTGAAATCACCTATCCCGTCCACAAGATCCTGAATTTTTATGTCATGCCCATTGCCCTGGTAGCCGACCAGCGCCGCGGCGCCGTGGTGATCCTGCGCGATATCACGGGCGAGCGCGAAAAGGAAATGCGGGTGCTCACCTCCGAACGCATGCATGCGCTCACCGTACTGGCCGCGGGTGTGGCCCATGAGATCGGCAATCCCCTGAACTCGCTCCACATCCATTTACAGCTCCTGGAACGCGAACTCCAACACCTGCCGAAAGCAACCAGCGATACCTGCCGGGACCTGGTCGGCGTGGCCCGCAAAGAAGTGGAGCGGCTCAACCTGATCATTACGCAGTTTCTGCGCGCCATTCGGCCGACCTTGCCCCGCCTGGAAGTTTGCCGTATCGATGAGGTCCTGCAGGAGACCTTGACGTTCATGCGCCCTGAAATCGAGAACCGTGACATCCTGGTGGAAGTTAAGTGTCCGGATCCCGTGCCGAAAGTTTCCGTGGACCGCAACCAGATCAAGCAGGTGTTTTTCAACGTGATCAAAAACGCCCTGCAGGCCATGACCCAGGGTGGACTCCTGACCATAACCCTGTTCAACAATGACCGTTACCTTGGTCTCTCCTTCAAGGATACCGGCAAGGGGATATCGGCCGACGACCTCAGCCGCCTGTTCGAACCGTTCCGATCCGATAAACTGCAGGGCACCGGTCTCGGCCTGATCATCGTTCAGCGGATCATGCAGGAACATGGCGGCAAAATCGAAGTGCATAGTCAGCCCAGCGTCGGCATGACGTTCACCCTTTTCCTGCCGCTGGACGAGCGGCGCATCCGGTTGCTGAAGGCGCCGCGCAAGCCGCGCGCGCGCCGGTCTCGTCCAAAACCGGAGGAAGCCTCATGACCCGCCGTCCGACCATTCTGATTGTCGAAGACGAAAAAAACACGCGCGAAGGCCTGGACCGCGCCTTGCGCCGGAATTACCAGACGCTCCTGGCAGACAGCGGCGAACGCGCCCTGCAGGCACTGGATGAAACGCCCGCGGATATAATTCTGAGCGATTTGCGCCTGCCGGGCATGGATGGATTGACGCTCATCAAGCGGGCCCTGGCGCACGATTCCCAGCCCATTTGCATTCTCTTGACGGCTTACGGCAGTATTGAATCCGCCGTCGAGGCCATGAAGGCCGGCGCTTACGATTTCCTGACCAAGCCCGTTAACCTGGACCAGCTGGAACTGGTCCTCCAGCGTGCCTTGCGGTCGCGCCAGTTAGAATCGGAAAACAAAACCCTGCGCACGCAATTGGACAACAAATTCGGGTTGGAAGCCATCATCGGCCAAACACCGGTCATGGAGGAACTTTACAAGGTCATCCAGCAGGTGGCGCCCTCGCGCGCCACGGTGCTGATCCAAGGCGAAAGCGGAACCGGCACGGAACTGGTGGCGAACGCCATCCACGGCCTCAGCCCGCGGACCCGCGGGCCCTTTATCGCGGTTCACTGTGCGGCTCTGCCACCAACCTTGCTCGACAGCGAAGGCTTCGGGCATGAAAAAGGCGCGTTTACCGGCGCCGTGGAACGTCGGCGCGGCCGCTTCGAGCTGGCCGAAGGCGGCACTCTGTTCCTCGATGAAATATCCGAAATTGAACCCTCCACCCAGGTCAAGCTGTTGCGCGTGCTCGAGGAGCGCAAGTTCGAACGCGTTGGCGGCCAGGAAACCCTCGATGCGGATATCCGCCTCATCACGGCGACCAATCGCGACTTGCGCCAGCTGGCTCAGGCCGGCAAGTTCCGTCAGGATCTTTTTTTCCGGCTCAATGTGGTTGCCATTACGGCGCCGCCGCTGAGGGACCGGGTCAACGATATTCCGCTCCTGGCGCGGCGTTTCATGGGCGAGTTTGCGCGCGAAAATAACAAGCCGATTGACGACATCACCTCCGAGGCGCTTAATGCGCTCATGGCCTATGCCTGGCCAGGCAATGTCCGCGAACTGCGCAACGCGATCGAGCGCATGATTGTGATGGCGCGCGGCGTCAAACTCACCGTGCACGATCTGCCCGGTATTGTCCGCGAGCAGACGCAGGGCTCGCCCAGTATCGGGATCAAAACCAATGCCTCGCTGCGCGACGCGAATCGGCAAATGATCGTCACTGCCCTGGATGCCGCCGGCGGCAACCGCACAAAGGCGGCCCGGCAATTAGGCATCAGCCGGCGCACCCTGCACCGCAAACTGCGCGAGTTTGGATTGCCCGGCCTGCGCATGAAGAAGTGAGTTTATTGCCAAGCAAATAATCGCGATGTATTTTTAACTTGCCTATTGTTCAATGAAATTTGATAGCTTCAACCAAAAATTCTGAGGAAGACCCATAATGACCAACTCTAAGAAAACGGATATAAAACTCGTCTTGATCGGCGGGGGCAGTTACGGCTGGACGTATCGGTTCATCACGGACATCGCCTGCCTGCCGGAGCTTCACGGCATGCACATCGTCCTCCAGGATCTCAACCCGGAGGCCTTGAAGCTCGTAAGGACTTTATGTGATAAGATATCCGATGCCATGAAGGCCGGCCTCCGGATCGAAACCAGCATGGACCTTGCCGCCTGCCTGCCGGGCGCGGATTTTGTGGGCTTGACCATCAGCACCGGCGGTGACGACGCCAATGTGCTGGACATGGCAATCCCCGCCAAATACGGGATTATCCAAACCGTGGCCGATACCGTCGGCCCTGGCGGCTGGAGCCGGGCCTTGCGCAACATTCCGGTCGTCGTTGATATCATTCGAAAAGTGGAACAGTATGCCCCTAATGCGTGGTTCATGAACTATTCCAACCCCATGACCGTGCTGACCCGCAGCCTGCAAAAGGTCAGCCCCGTCAAATCGGTCGGCCTGTGCCATGAGCTTCAGGGGCTGCTGCTTCATATCGCCGCCTTCCTGGGGCTTGATGACTGGGAGAAGGATACCAAGGTTAAGATGGCCGGGATCAACCACCTGATCTGGATCCTGGCGATGGACATCGGCGGCCGCGATGGGTTTGACCTCCTAAAAGAGTATCACCGGAAACATCCGGACTTTGATTATGTGGTGGAAGGCAAGGTACCGGAGGACTTGCTGTACTCTGGCGGGGTCAACCCCAAGCAACACATCAAACTGGACTTTCTGGAAAAGATCGGGTACCTGTCCGCCGCCGGCGATGCCCACACCGCTGAGTTCTTCCGCCATTTCCTAGCCAGCCCGCAGGCCGCCGACCGGTGGGGCGTGGGCGGGCGCTTTCATACGTTTGCGCATCAGCACGGGGTCGAAGAACGCAAGAAGAAGGTCCAGCGATTGCTCAATGGAGAAGAAGCCTTATGGCTTAAGCCCTCGCACGAGCACGCCAGCCGGATCATTACCGCCCTCACCGGCAGGCAGGAGCTGGTCACCCCGGTCAATACCGCCAACATAGGCCAGATTGACAATCTGCCGCGGCAGGTGGTCGTGGAAAGCCAGGCATACGTAGACCAGCTGGGCATCCACCCCATCGCCGTTGGCCGCCTACCCCAGATTCTTGTCCAATATTTGATGCGGCATATCCCCGTGCAGGAAATGATCGTGGAGGCCGGTCTGACGGGTAACCGGGACCTGGCCGTCCAGGCATTAAGCTGTGACCCCCTGGTGCCGGACCCGGACATTGCGGCCAGAATGGCCGACGAATTCTTCCGCGAGTTTAAAGGGCTTCTTCCTCAGTTCTATGGAAAATGGAAACTCGATGCTTAAACACAAAAGCCGCTATCCGCAGGCTGTAGTCGAAGTCCCTCGACACCGCTCGGGATCTTGAGCCTGTCGAAACGGTCTAAGGGGTGACTTATTCATGATCGTTCATGAATAAGTCGGACTAAGCTGAGATTACAAAGTCAGCTTCCAATCCCTCAGCTTCGGCAGGGCGGCTGTGTGGGTCAGGTCAAACCAGATGGGCGTCAGTGACACAAGTCCGTCGGCCAACGCCTGGATATCGGTCCCGGCCGTGGCCCCGGTGGTTTTCAGTTCGCCGTCCATCCAGTAATAGGTGTCCCCGCGCGGGTTGATCCGCTTGTGAAAAATTTCGGCGAACCGCGAGCGCCCCATGCGTGTCACCGCCAGGCCCTTGACCTGGTTCAGCGGCCGGTTGGGCACGTTGACGTTGAGCAAGGTGTCCGCGGGCAGGCCGCGGGTAATAAGTTCATGCGTTAGCCGGCGTGCCACGTGCGCGGCCGTTTCCCAGAGCGGGTCCTTGAACGTCGCCAGCGAAATCGCCATGCTGGGGATGCCGAGAATCGCGCCCTCCGTGGCAGCCGAAACCGTGCCGGAATAAATCACACTGATGCCCGCATTCGGTCCCAGGTTGATGCCGCTGATAATTAAATCCGGCGGCCGTTCCAAGAGCACCGTGACGGCCAGCTTGATGCAGTCGGCCGGGGTGCCCACCACGGCATAGCCCTCGAAATGCGCATTGCGCCGGACCCGCATGATTTTGATCGGATTCGAAAGCGTGATGGCGTGGCCCACGGCGCTCTGCTCGGCATCGGGCGCAACCACGGTAACCTTGCCGATGTCCCGCACGGCCTCGTAGAGTGCCATGATCCCGGGCGCGTAAATGCCGTCATCGTTGCAAATCAAGATGTGTGGTTTCATGATGCTTCATGGATATACACAACGTCATAAATAATTGCGCATCCATAAAGTATGTCATTCCGAGCGTAGCGAGGAATCTCCTGAATGGTCAACAAGTCGGAGATTCTTCGCTTCGCTCAGGATGACAACATGCGCAGGAACTTATGACTCTCCGTATAGGTCGGCAGAATAGCACAGCTTAGGATTTAGGCCAGCGGTTTTTTGTTTTTGGTTCTGGATATCGGACGGAAACAAGGGTATCATCCCCAGTCACAGTCATGGAACAAGACCGCGCGGGAAAGTTGCTAACGGGGAAACGGGTATGTGGGACTATACGGATAAAGTGCTGGATCACTTCCGCAATCCACGGAACGTGGGAACCCTTAAGGACCCGGATGGCGTGGGCGAAGTCGGCTCTATGGCCTGCGGCGACGCGTTGAAGCTGGTCTTCAAGCTGGATAAACGGGGTCGCATTGCGAACGTCAAGTTTCAAACCTTTGGCTGTGCCAGCGCCATTGCCTCCTCCTCGGCCCTGACCGAGATGATCAAGGGGCTCACGCTGGCAGAAGCCGAAAAAGTCACCAATCAGGACATTGCTAATTTCCTGGGCGGCTTGCCAGAGCAGAAAATGCACTGCTCGGTCATGGGCCGCGAAGCCCTGGAGGCGGCCATCGCCAACTACCGCACCGGCAAAACTTTTAAAAAAATCCTGGAAGGCAAGATCGTTTGCCACTGCTTCGGCGTAACCGAGGATGAAATCATGCGCGTGGTCCGTGAAAACCGGCTGACGACCGTCGAACAGGTGACCAACTACTGCAAGGCGGGCGGCGGATGCGGCAAGTGCCGGGGCGAGATCGAGACGATCATCACCCGTATCCGTGGCGAAGAGTCGGCCGCGCTCGTGGCGCCGCAACCGGCGCCGCGCCTGACCATGCTCCAGAAGATCAGGCTTATCGAGGAAACCATGGAGAAGGAAATCCGGCCCGCACTCAAAAAAGACGGCGGCGACATCGAGCTGATAGACGTGGTGGATAACCGGGTGGTAGTGGCCCTGCGCGGGATGTGCGCCAATTGCCAGGTGGCGCGGTTCACTTTAAAGGACGTGGTGGAAGCCAAGTTGCGGGAATTCGTGGCGCCGAACCTGGTGGTTGAGGAGACCCACCCATGAGAACCGTGTACCTGGACAACAATGCCACTACTCAGCCGGCCCCGGAAGTGATCGAGGCCATGGTGCCTTTTTTCACGGAGCTGTGGGGTAATCCTTCCAGTATGCACGTGTTCGGCGGCCAGGTGCGCCGGCACGTGGAGTTGGCGCGCGCGCGGGTAGCCGCGCTGATCGGCGCCGATCCTTCGGAAATCTTGTTCACGAGTTGTGGCACCGAAAGCGACAACATGGCCATTCGCGGCGCGGTCGAAGCCGCTTCCCCCCCGGTCAATGTCATTACCACTCGCGTGGAGCATCCGGCCGTCCTGGAGCCGTGCCGCATGCTGAAGGAGCGCGGGGTTCCCATCATCGAGCTGGAGGTGGATGGCAAGGGCCAGATCCGCCTTGACGATTTGCGGCTGGCCCTGAGCCGGGGCCGCGCTGTGGTCAGCCTGATGTGGGCCAATAACGAGACCGGCGTGATCTTTCCGATGGCAGAAGCCACTGAACTGGTCAAAGCCTCCGGGGGAATTATGCACACCGACGCCGTCCAAGCGGCGGGTAAACTGCCGATTGATGTCCGGCGTTTGCCGGTGGATCTGCTTTCGCTTTCCGGCCACAAGTTGCATGCGCCCAAGGGCATTGGGGTGCTGTTCATCCGCCGGGGCACGCGCGTACGTCCTTTGCTCCTGGGCGGGCACCAGGAAAGCGGCAAGCGGGGCGGCACCGAAAACGTGCCTTACATTGTCGGCCTGGGGCGCGCTTGCGAACTGGCCGCCCGGGCGTTGGGCGACGAGATGACGCGCGTGGCAGCCTTGCGCGATCGCCTGCAGGTGGGCATCCTGGCCGCGTGTCCGGACGTGCGTGTGAACGGCGATGAAGCGCATCGCCTGCCCAACACGCTCAACATCAGCTTTCAGTATATCGAGGGTGAATCCATTCTGTATCACCTGAGCGACTGCGGGATCGCGGCCTCATCCGGCTCGGCCTGCACGTCTGGTTCACTGGAGCCCTCGCATGTGATTCGGGCCATGGGTGTGCCGTTCATGGCGGCCCACGGCTCGATCCGGTTCAGCCTCAGCCGCTACAATACGGCGGCGGATATTGAGTGCGTCCTGGAAAGCCTGCCGCCCATTATAAAAAAACTGCGGGGTATTTCCCCCTTCGCCGCGCCGTAATAGCAACAGGAAGCATGGTCACAGGAAGCATGGTTAATGGTCAATGGTTGATGGCTCGCCACGCACCGCGAGTGGTAAATGGTTGATGAAGAACGCCGGTGATACATTCGTTATGACAGAAGGTTTCGATTTGTGGCAGCGAACTGTGTTTTTGCCATACATCCAATCCCGCTCAACGGGTTCCATTTTCCATAAACCATTAACCATTTTCCATCTACCATTGACCATCTACCATTGACCATTGACCATTTCCCCGTTATAATGTGCGCTCATGAACACAATGCTTTTTTTCCTGCCAATGTTTCCCCAGGCGGACCTGGTGGACGCCTTCCTGCGGGCTAACCCGGCCGGTAGAGTACTGGTGGTTCTGCTCTTGATCGGGTCGGTAGTGGCCTGGTCCATCATGGTGACCAAGTTCAGGGAATATCGCCGGGCCTACCGCGAAGCCAAACGCTTTTTGGCGGTTTATCAGGGCGAGCCGCATCCCCTGGCCCTGATCATGAAGCGCCAGAGTTTTCCCGGCTGTCCGCTGTATATGATGTACCGCGCGGCTTGTCGGACTCTGCACGGCCTGATTGAGGCGCGCGGCATCAACCCGGCCGAGTGGTTCGGCGGCCAGCCGACGGCATCCACGCCAAAGCTGAACGATACGGACATGAAAATCGTACGCAACATCATTGACCAGACGGTGGATGAGCAGGTCATTCAGCTGGAGAAAAACGTCGTGGTCCTCGCCACGGCCGTGACGGCCGCGCCATTCATCGGGTTGATGGGCACGGTGTGGGGGGTCATGGATGCCTTCGGCGGGCTGGCCATCCAGGGGATGGCGACCATTTCCTCCGTGGCCCCGGGTATTTCCGGTTCGCTGATTACGACGCTTGCCGGACTGATTGTGGCGCTCCCGTCGTTGATCGGTTACAACATGCTGACCAGCCGCATCCGCATTCTGAGCACAATGATGGAACATTTTGCCGAGGAACTGATGACGGACCTTGAACGGCACAACCTCCAAAAATAGGCGAGGAGCCCTTTGTGGCCAGACGAACCAGGACAACACTCCACGCGGTCGGCGAAATCAACTTGGTCCCCATGCTGGATTTCGCGTTCATTCTCCTGACCGTGTTCCTGATCACCTACCCCCTGATGGAGCAAGGGGTGCACGTGAACCTGCCCCACGGCAAGGCCGCGGAGCTGAAGCCGGATCGCTCCCGGACCGTCAGTGTGCGTTTGGATGGCGCCATCTTCCTGGATAACCGGTCGGTCACGGAAAGCCAGATGACGGCGGAAATGAATCGCCTGGGCAAAACGGATCCCGCCATCACGGTGTTTGTGCGCGCGGATAAGGACTTGAAATACAGCCGGGTTATGGATGTCATGCGCATTTTGCACGACGCCGGCCTCAGCAAGATGGCGCTGGTATCCCAGGCAGAATAATCTTGGGGCACAGAAGCGCGCCATGAAGAATGCTTACCTGCGTAACATGATGATCAGCGTGGCGGTGCATGTGGCCTGCGTGTATGTTCTGATCGCGTTTTCGCTCTGCTCCTGCCACTTCCGACGCCCGCCCAAGGACCTGGCATTCTTCGTGGATTTCCAGCCGGGGCCGCCGCCCCCGCCGAGGCCGTTGCCCCCGCCGGCGTCCACTCCGGTATCGGAACCGGTGGATGTCCCCAAACCCATCCCGGAACCGCCCAAGCCGAAAACGACTCCGCCCGAAAACGCAAAAAAGCCAAAAATCGAAATAAGCACCAACTTGGTCCGGCGCGCGGCCCCTGCCGGGGTGCCGGCCGCCCCCGGCACCAAGCGACCGGTTAAACAATTATCCGCGGCCCAGATTCGCCGCATGCTGGGAACCGCTATGGCAAGTGTCGGCCCCCCCGCCGGCTCGGGCTCCGGTGAAACAACGCCCTACGGCTGGTATCTGGCCCAAGTGCGCGCAGTCATGTACGATGCCTGGCAACAACCGAGCGCATTAGCAGGCAAGCACGGCTTGGTGACGCGGGTCCTGGTTCGCGTCCGGCAGGATGGCCAGATCGTCCGGAAAAAGATGGTAGACACATCCGGCAACGGCCTCATGGATACATCCGTCATGACGGCCGTGGAATCAGTGGAAAATTTACCGGAACTGCCCTTTGGCTTCGGCGGCGCCTACAAGGATATCACGATTGATTTTGAACTGGAAGACACGGGGCCGTAAGGCGCAGGAAGGTCGGAGGGCAGGCGACAGATTTATCCCGCGTTGCGCGGGACGCGCGGCAAGCAACGGTGGAAGCCTTGGCGAAGGCAGAACGACGGAAAAGCCATGTTGAGCTGAAAACGAAGAAAGACGCACCATCCCCGTTAACCCTTAAACGTTCCTCTGGATACTATCCGGAAATATCATTACCGGCCACCGTTTTTGGGTAGATTTTCTGCGAACACTTTGGGCAGAGGCCATGGGTGAACACGGCGGAGGAATGCTGTTGAATGTAAGATTCCACCTGGTGCCAGTAGCCCTTGTCGTCCCGAATATGCTTGCAGGAGGCGCAAATCGGCAATAAGCCGCTCAACGTTTTCACGTCGGCCAGCGTCTCCCGGAGCTGGCCGATCAATTGGTCTTTCTCCAGGAGCGTCCGCTTACGCTCGATCGAGTATCGGATCGAGCGCGCCAGCATGGTGTAATCCACCAGGCTCTTCACCAGATAATCCTGGGCGCCTTCTTGGACGATCCGGATGGCCATCTCCTTGTCGTCCATTCCAGTCAGCACAATGACGGGCATCGTCGGGACATGTTTTGCGAGCATGGCAAACGTGTTGTGACCCGAGCTATCCGGCAGGGTCAAGTCGAGGAGCACAACATCAATCCCACCGCGCTCCAGCGTCTCCAGGCCGCGGGCCAGGTTGCTCACATGCAGGATTTCCATTGCGTTCTCCGGTTCTTCCCGCAGAATTTCCATGATGAGCTGGGCATCGGCCGGGTCATCTTCGATCAAAAGCACCTTGCTGGTTTTTGTTGTCATATTTTTTGCCCTCCTTGTCCGTCTTGCGGCGGGATTTTCGGCGTTTGGACCACCATCAGGAACAAACCTAACCGTTTCAGCATTTCCGTGAACTTTTCATATTCCATGGGCTTCGTAATGTAGCAGTTACAGCCGAGGGTGTAACAGCTCTCAATTTCCCGCGGGTCATCCGTCGTAGTCAGCATGATAATGGGCAGATTGTGCCACTGCTTATCGGTCTTGATGCGCCGCAGGACTTCCAACCCGTCCATTCCGGGCATCACGATATCCAGGAGCAGGAGAAAGCCGTGGCCGTCATACTGGGAAGTCCGCCGGCTTTTGTCCATCAGGTAGTCCCAAAGTTCCTGGCCGTCCCGGAAACGTATGATTTCATTGGATACGCCGGCGCTCCGCAGTTGTTCCAGGATCAGCTCGGCATGGCCTTCATCGTCCTCGGCAATCATGATCGTAACGTTGGTCTGCTCGGTGGTCATGGTTACGTCTCCTTTGCGGCCGCCGGCAGGGCCAGGAAAAACCGACTACCCTTGCCGATTTCCGACTCCATCCATACCGTGCCGCCATGCCGCTCCACAATCCGCCGAACCGCCGTCAAGCCGACACCCTCCCCCGCGACGTTTTCCTGCGGGTTGGGCCGGTAAAACAAGTCCCATATTTTCTGCTGATGCTCCGGCGCCACGCCCAGCCCATTATCCTCGACGCAATACACCGTGCGCGCGTCTTTTTCCGGGCAGCCCCAGCTGGGGTGCCGACCCCAGCCGGGGTGCCGGCCCCAGCCGGGGTGCCGGCCCCAGACCCGCACGCGCAGGGGCCGAACGCTGTCACGGTACTTGATGGCATTGTCCAGCAGGTTCGAAAAGACCTGGTTGATCAGCGCCGCATCGGCCCGGCAGTCCGGCAAGGCATCCACCGTTATTTTCGCGGCGGCCGTCCGAATCTGGAACGTCATGGCCTCCAACACGATTTGCAGCAAGGCGTTCATGTCCAGCGGTTGAAGCGCCAACGGCGCGCGGCCCAACTGCGACAGCCGCAGAAGTCCACTGATCAGGCCGTTCATTTTTTCCACACCGGCATTGATGAACCGCATGGATTTTTCGGCTTTTTCATGGGATGCGACGAGGGCCTGCCGCGTCTCGTCCGGCAGGACCGCATCCGTCAAAATACGGATGGTCGCGTCATAGGCCTTATTCAAGAGCTGATTGAATCCCTGGATGTTGACCAGCGGCGAGCGTAGATCATGCGACGCGATGCGAATCAGCGCTTCCAGCTCCTGATTGGCGCGCGCCAGTTCAGCGGTGCGCTCCTGGACGCGCTTTTCCAGGCTTTCATTCAGTTTGCGGATTTCATCTTCTGCCTGCCTGTGCTTGGTAATGTCTCTGACCGTTGCCTGGAGGAACATAAAATTATCCTGCGCCAGCCTCGATAACAACACCGTTGCGGGAAACTCCTCGCCGCTTATCCGCTTGTGTGCCCACTCAAAGAAGTGGGAGCCCTCGCGCATGGCCTTTTCAATCATCTCTTTGGCCTTCTCATCCGAGGCGCGCCCGTCCGGCTGGCGCTCGGGAGACAATTTCCAAGGCTCGCAGGACACAAATTCTTCCTCGTTTTTCGCCTTAAACATTTTTATTGCGGCTGGGTTTCCGGTTGTGAACTTCCAAGACGGCGGTTCAAGGATCATGATAGCGTCACGAGATGTTTCAAAGAGACTCCGATACCTCTCCTCGCTTACCCGCAGCGCTTCCTTCGCTCGCTTTGACTTCCCTGGCACGCCGGAGCCCTTGAGCGAAGGCGGCTTGCTCTTCCGCTGCTCTTTGGCCCGGCGACGGAGTTCGGCGGCATTTGATGATTTGTTGGCGTCCTTTTTCATGACAGATCCACAGTGCTCATCATTTATGCCTCTTACCATTTAGATGTTAGCGTTGAAAAGGCGGGTTGTCAAGCGTTTTTATCGTTTCTAGGCAATGCCTCAGCCATCTGAGGGGGAAACTTCCACGCTGTCAGTCCCGCCCCGTGTCAAAGCACGGGGTAAACTCCAGCGGGAATCCAGCTTCAGGATTGAATATTTCTGGATTCCCGACTCGTGCTTCGTAGCGAAGGCTTACTTCGCAGAGTAGCATCAGGTCGGGAATGACATCAGCCCTCATAACTTATAGCTGAGGGGTTACGTTTCTAGTCGTGAAAATCCACGAGTAGCGCGTCGGCATGCATAGCCTGCAAGGCGCCCTCGGGGCCCAGTACAACCGCCTCAACATCCTCGGGAAATCCCACCATGACACATACGCTGTCGGCGGCGGCCGCCGCCGCACGCGGGGACATAGCCCAGCGCGCACCGCGCCGGAGAAGCCCGGCCGCCTTGCTTTTCGTGCGCGAGTACAGCGTCAGTTCATGGCTGGCGGTCAGCAAGTGACCCGCCATGGTACTTCCCATTACGCCGGTTCCAATCCAGGCTATCTGCATATGTTAACCTCCCGGATTTGCGATGCGTTAAACCAGGTTCTCTTTTTTTGCGGATGGTTGCGGCGCCGGCGGCAAATACCGGACAATCAGCGCAATCAGCGGAATCAGCAGAAAGAAAAACGCCGCCGCGACAAAGAAAACCGCCCGCAGGCCGAACATCCAGGCCACCGCGCCGCTGGCCAATGGCGCCATCATCCAACCCAGCGAGCGGGCGGTCACGGCCCATCCGAAAATAAATCCGCGCGATGCCGCCGGCGTGGTTTTGGCCAGCCAGATCTGGAACACCGGATCCAACCCGCCCGCGCAAAAGATGGCGCCAAATCGTCCCATGAAAAGCTGGGCAAACCCGTGAGCTAATCCGACGACAATCATCATCAATCCCGCACCGCAGGCCGAAATCTTGCCGATGCGCGGCGGCGCGATCCGGTCAGCAATGCGCCCGATAATGGGGCCGGCCAGGAACCCGGCAATACCGCCCACCGCCATGAGCGAGCCGGTCCAGAATGCGGCCCCCTCAAGAGAGCCGTGAATTTCCTGGACCAGTAACGGCAACCAGGCAAGGTCAAAATGCAACACGAATCCCATGGCCGCCATCAGCGCCAGGATCGGCAGGGCCGGGCCGATTTTACCCCAGAACATCCGGACCCGTTCTTCCATCGAATCGCCCTCTTCTTCGATCGGCCGCACAAATTCCTCACGCGTACCCAGCAAGACCAGCAACCCGGACAGCAGCAGTAATACGCCTGAAACCAGGAACGCCATTCGGTAGCCGAACCATTCGGCAAACAGGCCGCCCACAAATGCACCACACATAAGGCCGGAAAAAACGGCGGCGCTAAGCGTGCCCAGGACCATGCCGCTGCGATGCGTTGGGCTTTGCACGGAGACAAACGTCTGAGCCGCGTTCATCGTTCCGGAGAGCACGCCCTGCGCCAAACGTAAAATAATCAGCGCTTGAACATTGGGCACCAAGCCCATCAGGCCCAGTACGAGCATGCCGCCGAAATTGGCCCGCAACAGCATGATCCGTCGGCCATACCGGTCGCCCAAGGCGCCCCAAATGGGCGAAGCCACGGCCAGTGTCAGCGGCGCCGCCGCCGTAAACAACGCTACCCACATTTTCAGCTCGTTCGGCTCGGTGATGCCTAATTGCTGGATGTAATACGGCGCGAACGGCATGGCGAACGCAAAGCCCATCATCGAGAAGAACTGGGACAGCGCCACCATGACAAAATTGCGTTTCCATTCGATCATCGGTTACCTCGGCAGAAATGGTTGATGGTTAATGGTTCATGGTTGATGCGGCCTGACAGAACACACGGCTTTACCCCATATTACCATCATCCATGGTTCCTCGGGTTCGGTCGACGGCGCATTGGGGAAGAAGCGGGAACCAGCGCCTGAGCGGGCGCCTTGACTTCACGGGATCCCAGCGAAAGGCCGCAAGTTATGCACCGGTAGTCATACAATTCGGCCTGGGGCAGAACCAGCAGGAGGCGCTCGCGCACGGGCTGGAGCTTCCGGCAGGTCGGGCAATACAGCTCCGAGGCCCGCAAGTTTTCAAATTGAGCGCGTCTATGCATGGAACGACAACCTCTCCTCCCTTGTAACACAGGATGACGGTTAAGATTTCTCGCTACGCTCAAAATGACAAATCATTATATGGCAGTTTGTGTGTAAGGAGCATGTCATTCCGAGCTTTGCGAGGAATCTCGGTTTTGATGAGTAGTTGCTTGTATGATCGGCTATCTTTATTAGAATGATATAGGGAATTGTCAACTCAAAAAGTGGATCTATTGAACGTTTGCCTAGATATTCAGCCGGCGGTCTCCCAGCGGGCCGGGGTGGGCCGTTATACCC
>JBDRSI010000171.1:0-3710 GCA_043825055.1 Verrucomicrobiota bacterium | reverse complement strand
CGCTTGAAGCGGGTCGCGGGGTAGCCCCGCCCATGGCGGGGCGTCGTAACCGGATTTCGCCATTGTCGGATAGCCTGCCCGCAATGCTGCCCGCCCGCCGTGCTACAGCGTTGCAGGCGCGGTGCATAGCGTTGCAGGCGGGCCTGTCCGGCCCGGGACTGCGCGGACTGATCCGCCGCGCTTTGCGCGAGGATGTGGGACCAGGCGACATCACCAGCCGCGCTCTGGTTGCCCCCGGCCGTATTATCACTGCGGTTGTGGTTGCCCGCCATGCGTGTATCGTCTGTGGGGGGAACATTGCCGCGCATGTTTTCCGCGAGCTGGATCCTGGTGCTCGCGTTCGGGTATTGGTCCGCGATGGTTGCCGCGCCCGGAGGGCTGCGCCCCTGATGCGGATCACGGGCAAGGCCCGCGCAATTTTGGCCGGCGAGCGCACCGCACTCAATTTCTTGCAGCGTTTGACGGGCATTGCCACCCTGACAGCGCGCTTTGTCGAGCAGGTCCAGCCGCATGCAACGCGCATTCTGGATACCCGCAAGACGACGCCTGCATGGCGGATGCTGGAAAAATACGCGGTGCGTTGCGGCGGGGGGACCAACCATCGCATGGGACTTTACGACCAGGTGTTGATCAAGGATAACCATCGCCGGCTGTGGGGCGCACGCGACTTGGGTATGGCCGTGCGGACGGCACGCCGCCGGTGCCCGGGTGTGTCTGTGGAGGTGGAAGTGGAAACCGAAGCGGAGTTGGAAAGCGCCTTGGCGGCCCGGCCGGACTGGATCCTGCTGGACAATATGAACCCGGAGTGCCTGCGGCGGTGCGTTCGTCTATGCCGTGGCCGCTGTCTGCTGGAAGCCTCGGGCGGCATTACGCTGGCCAATGTGAAAGCCGTGGCGGCCGCGGGGGTCCAGGCGATTTCCCTGGGATGCTTGACCCATTCGGCGCCGGCAGCCGATTTATCGCTCGAAATATTGGATGCCAATCCATGAAACGTCGTCTGCAAAAAATACGAATGACGCTGAAAGATTGCCGCTTAGGGCAACCCCTGTTATTCCTGAAAGAAACGGGGTCCACGAATGACGTGCTCAAGGCGCGTGCCGAAAAGGGCGCACCGGAAGGCTGGACGGTGGTGGCTGAACACCAGACGCGCGGCCGGGGACGTCATGGCCGGCCCTGGTTGTCATTGCCCGGCAAGGGCGTCTACATGTCCGTCCTTCTGCGGCCCAACTGGCCGGCCACGGATGGCGTTTTTATGAATATTTGTGCATCCGTGGCGGTGGCGCGGGCCTTGGAAAAATGGCGGCCGAAACAGGTCCGGCTAAAATGGCCTAACGACGTTATGCTCAGCGGCCGTAAAATCGCCGGAGTGCTGGTTGAACCGCGGATCAAGCGTGCCGTGATTGAATTTGCCGTGGTGGGGGTCGGGGTCAACGTGCTTCACTGTGCGAGCGATTTTAAACCGTTGGGCGAGGGGCTAGCCACGTCTCTGCGACAGGAGGGCGTCGTTGTGGATTGCGATCAGGTGTTGGTGCGCGTGCTACATGAATTGGATATCTGTTACACCATGGCGCGGCAGGATGATAAAAGCCGTATTCTGCAGGAATGGTCGTCGCGCCAATTTAAAAAATAATATGTCTGGATTTGTGATAGTCGTGGATGTGGGCAACACCATCACAACGCTGGGCCTGGCGCGCGCCGGACGGATCAGCGGCATCAGCCGCCTGCCAACCCGAACCGCGTGTTGCACGGATGTAACCGCCGCGCTGGCCCGGTTGACGCGTAACCGTCTGATCGTGGGCGCCATGTTGTGTTCGGTCGTGCCGCAGCGCAATCGCCTTTGGCTACGGGAACTGCAAGCGGTCAGCGGCCGACTGCCCCGCATGGTGCATCACCGCATGAAGTTGGGACTGCGCATCGAGTATCCGGACCCCGCCAGCATCGGCGCGGACCGCCTGGCTAATGCCTGCGGTGCGGTGCACCGCTACGGCTCGCCCGTGATAGTAGCCGATTTCGGAACGGCCCTGACATTTGATGTGGTGGCCAACAATGCCTATATGGGCGGCATCATTGTCCCCGGCCTGCCGCTCATGACCGATTACCTGGCCGAAAAAACGGCGCTGCTACCGCAACTGCGGCTGGATCGCTATCACGGTATTCCACGGAATTTACGCGCCATGCCGGTCATTGGCAAGAGCACACGCCAAGCCATGGCCATTGGAGCGCGGTTGGGATACCTTGGCATGGTGCGCGAAATTTTCACGCGCTTACAGCACACATTGAAAAGCCGAGCGGTCCGCCTCTGCGCTACCGGCGGTTATGCGGCCTGGGCACTGGCCGAATGTGATCTGCCGGTGCGGATTGACCCGGATCTGACGCTGTTCGGCATTGCCCGGATTGATGAATTGAACAGATCGGAAGATTAACTCCAGGGAAGAGGGAAACGCCTGTCTTCGAGAGGAACTCGCTTTGGGTCATATACGGAAACTGGTAACCCGAATGTTTGATAAGAGCCCATTAAAAAAATGAAAAAAGATGTTGACGTGTTGGAGGGGGGTATGGTTTAATTGTGGCATAGAATTGAAATTGATTATTCCTATGGCTATGGCGTAAACCTGCGGATTCAGGCGGAAAATATGATGCAACGAGCAAAATTATATGTTGTTTTGCTGGCATTAGGGCTGGGCTGGTATGGCCTGCCCGGCCAGGGGTTCGCGCGTAATTATGATTATACCCAGTATAAGGATTTCGATGTGGTAATACCCGGGGATATTATCTCTTTTACCGTTACACCGCCCGCTCCCGTGGTGACCGGCTACCAGATTGCTGGCGGAGATTATCCATGGTTTAAAATAGGTGGAAATCCGGCAAGCTGGAGATGCACAGTGCCTCCTAATCCTGCGGGACAGCACTCTAGCCGTTTTGAAGGGACGTATGGCGGGCCTGGGCCCGGACCATCACGGAAATACTGGTGGGAGATGAAGACGGATGAGTTTATGATTAAGGTGGACAAGGTTCAGTACGAACAGCCCAGTGGGACATGGAATGATATCAGCGGGACTCTATATGTCTTGAAAGGCTTTACGGTGACGTTCAAGGCGGTGCCTACGCCACTGGTTACGTGGCCCAGCGGAAAGCCTGTTTGGGGAGGCACATCGGGTGCGAGCGGTGCGGGAGAGACAAAGGCAGTAGCCTTCAACACGTCGTCCACGACACTCACCGACTATAAGACGGTCACCGCCACTTGTGGAAATACCAAGATGGCGAATATTGTCGTCTATGAACTTGCGGGCACGCTTACCCCAGACGACAACTTCGCGAGCAGGAGCCAATCCAAGTACGGACTGGAGGAACAGATAGAGTTGGCATTCACCACAGATCCGGCAGGTATAACAGCAGGTCAGGCAGGTGGTTTGGAGTGGACAAAAAACAGCGGGGTTGGTGCCGTCAATAGCGCCGGTAATGACGGGACCGCGGCTTACGATGCGAAACATGTCGCTGGCAATGTAACATTCCGCCTAACGATTAAGGCAGGTCCCTGTAAAGATCAATTCAAATCGTATGACAGAACTGTTGTCGCCCCCACTGGAACACGGATGACGCGGGTAACTGCCAACGTGAAGCACAACCAAGGCACTGCAAGTGCGGGCATTGCTCTCTACTACTGGCTTGACCCCACGGAAGTCTCCTTCAAGAAGCTGACTTTTGGAGAA
>JBDRSI010000170.1:0-4486 GCA_043825055.1 Verrucomicrobiota bacterium | reverse complement strand
CGGAGACACGGAGGCACAGAGACAGGACTTCTCCTCACGTGTTCTCCTCCGGCCAATCGTTGCGTGCATCCCGATCACGCCGCAAGGCGGGTATCGGGATGCACGCAACACTCCTGTGGGGAGAGGGAAGAGATCAAGGAGACGGATCATGCTCCGTGCCTCCGTGGTGAATCCCATCTTGCTTTAGCAACTGCTTGTTTCTTATAGCGGTTCCTGATAGTTAAGGTACTACGTTCCGGTTCGCGCCAGCCACGGCAAATCCCTGCAATTGCTGAAATATTTCTTGAGATCCAGGTACGATAGGGCTACAGTAATTTAGCAATGCATAAGTTACGGGTACGGAGGATTGTTCAGTCAACATTGCCTAAACAAAGGAACCCCATTATGAAAACAGCGGTTGTTTGCGGGGCGGGCGGATTTATCGGCAGTCATCTGGTGCGGCGTCTCAAAAAGGAAGGCTACTGGGTGCGCGGTGTGGACATCAAGCGCCCTGAATTTGCGCGCACGGCGGCGGACGAATTTCTCAAACTTGATTTGCGCCTGCAGAAAAACTGTCTCAAGGCCGTGGCCAAGGATGGCGGCGCGGTGGAAGAGGTGTATCAGCTGGCCGCCGACATGGGCGGCATGGGCTTCATTCATTCCGCCGAATGCGAGATCATGCACAACAGCATGCTGATCAATGTCTATATGACCCATGCCGCGGCGGCGCTCAAGGTGCCCCGCTATTTCTTCTCTTCCTCTGTTTGCGTCTATCGCGACATGATGCCGGGTGAACCGGAAATGCATGAGGACCAGGCCATTCCCGCCAACCCGGATAACGAATACGGCTGGGAAAAACTCTATTCCGAACGCATGGCCATGGCCTATGGCCGCAAGTACGGCATCAAGGTCCGGATTGCCCGGTTCCAGAACTGCTACGGGCCCGAAGGCACCTGGCGCGGCGGCCGCGAAAAGGCGCCGGCAGCCATATGCCGCAAAATCGCGGAAACCGGGGATGGCGGCACCATTGATATCTGGGGCGATGGAAGCGCCATCCGTTCCTACACCTACGTGGACGACATGGTGGACGGCATTTACCGTCTGATGCAGTCCGAGATTGATAAGCCCGTCAATATCGGCTGTCCACAGTATGTGACCGTCAAGGAACTGGTGGATACTGTCGCGGCCGTCGCCAAAAAGAAAATCGCGAGCCGCAGTGTCCCCGGCCCGGTGGGGGTGCATTCCCGCAACTTCAGCAACGACCGCATCTATTCCACCGGCTGGAAATCGCAGTTTGATCTCCAGAAGGGCATCAGCCTGAACTATCCGTGGATTCTCAAGCAGGTGAAAAAAGCCGCGCGGGAACAGAAATCAGCGGCCAATTAACCTTAAACACCAAAAACCGCTAAGAAAAACAAGAATCTTAACCGCGAATGAACGCGAATAGACGCGAATATCGCCAGGGATGGGGAAGTTTGCTGTTTAAAATCATTATCCTGCTTCATTAGCGTTTATTAGTGTCCATTGGCGGTTGATTTCTTGGGTTGCGGGCATAGCCCGCCTTAGTCGGAATTCGGAAGTCCGCCGTCAGCATAAACCGTGCTGTGAGTGAGGCGCTTTACTTCATCGCATGGTTTGAGTATGGTTATAGCTTATCCATTGAGAACCAGAAACCGCTATAAAAAACAAGAAAAGAAACCGTAACATTGCCCGCGAAACACGCGAAAGGACGCAAAAAAAGGTTTTTCGTTTTAAATTTAGCGTTCCTTTCGCGTGGTTCGCGGGCAAATTCGTTGGTCTGCGGGCGACTGCCCGCGTAGGAGGAGCAATATTATGCAAACTGATCCACAGCAGAATCCCGCAGAAGCTCAACCAACTAACACGCCAGGCACGGGCCTTCCCACGTCGGACGAATCCCTGCCACTGCGCGACATCCTGATAATGATTCTCCGGCATCGGCGCGCGATTGTCGTGTTTGTTCTGCTGGTCACGCTGGCGGCGGGTATTTTCTTCATCACCCGCCCGTACCAGTATATGGCCGAGGGCTATCTGCAAGTCATTCTTCCATTGTCCCCGTTGTCCCCGGAAGGCCGCGTGGATAAGGAATTGTTCGAAACTATGATCGCCTCGCACCTGCAGAAAGCCTCCTCGGCCTATATCATTAAAAATGTGGCCGTCTTATTGAATAATCAGGGCATCCAAATCACGCCGCTGGAGCTGAAAGATAGAATCGAAATCACGCGCCCGCCTAAGACCGACCTTATTCGCATGGTAGCAGGGGGAGCGTCGGTCGATAAGGCCCTATTAATTGTGCGGCTGTGGGTCCGGGAATACCTGGAAAGCATTCAAAAAAACAATATTCACGCGGCATTATCCCAGGCTCACTTGTTGCTGAAGCAGGCTCAGTCCGACCTGATGGAAAAGCAGGCGACGGTGGACAAAATGAAGGCTCAGGTCGCGCAATCCTCGCCCTTGATCACGCTTTCGCGGGCCGTGGACGATCGCCAAATATGGAGCGATCTGACTCAAAAGGCGGCGCCGGATCCTGAAGCGTTGAAAAAATTGTCGGAAATTCACATCAAGGGCCAGGAACAAAGCACGGAATATATCAATCTGAAGATGTCAATGCTCACCACCGAACAGGCGTTGTCGTCGGTCCTGGCCCGGCGCAACCTATATCAGGAAGTGGCGCGGCTTCTTGAAGCGAAAATCGCGTTAAACGGCTCCTTTACAGATGAGAAACTGGTGCCCACGAACGCGGCCCCCTCGGAGGCCGAGCTTTATGTCGACATGTTGATAAAAAGCAGTGAGATCGTCCAATTCGGCGAGCCGGGCCTGATTTCGGCCGCGCGCGGGGCACTCAAAAAAACCGGCTTGTTTTTCCTGACGGCGCTGGTGTTGGCCTGTTTCTGCGCCTTTATGTGCGAGTGGGGCAAGGGTCTGCTGTCATCCCGGTAATGTTTATCGCAGCACTTGTCCGCCTTATGGAGGATAACCGTAGCCAGCATTTATTTTTTACCATCATTGAAAAATAATCGCCGTAACACTGATGTCCGTGCAAAATTAAGGAACAAACAATATGGAACGCGTAGTCCATAAAGCGAAATCGTTTAAAGAAGCGGACGCATGGGATCGCCGGCAACAATTGAGCATGCTCCCTCAGCAAAGAATCAGGGTGGCAAGAGTTTTACAACAAAGGGCATTTGGACCGCCTAAGGCAATCCGCACATGCCTAAAGAGAACCTAACTGCTGATTCGTTTTCCAGAGATGTCCTTGATTTCCTGCTGCTTCTGCATAAACAGGACGTCCGCTACCTGATTGTTGGCGGCGAGGCCGTTATATTTCACGGTTATGCGCGACTGACGGGCGACATGGATTTTTTTTATGAGGCAACCACCGAAAATGTCCGACGGCTATATGAGGCGCTGCGAGAGTTCTGGAAGGGCAACGTGCCGGGAATTGCTGCAGCGAAGGAACTTCTTCAGGTTGGGTTGGTAGTTCAATTCGGTTTGCCGCCTAACCGGATTGACTTGGTGAATCAAATTGACGGGGTAAACTTCAAGGAGGCCTGGCGCAACAGGGTAATTGTTCGATTAAAAGGGGCCGGCTTGGATGATGCGTGCATATTCTATCTTGGGCGCGAGGATCTCATCCGGAACAAGCGGGCATCCGGCCGCTCAAAAGACCTCGATGATTTGCGCTTTTTGGAATCATAACAGAAATGAAAGGCAAGCTGGATAATGAACCGTTCGCCAACGACATTAGACCTTCTCCCCCCACGGCTTTCCATGGATGAATACGCCGATGTTCGTGCAGAAGGAGGGAATAGCAGATCATGAAGATATGAGTCACCGGCGCGGCAGGCTTTATCGGTTTTCATGTGGCGCGTCGGTTGCTCGAACGCGGCGATCAGGTCGTCGGCTGGGATAACATCAATGCCTATTACGATGTGAACCTGAAAGCGTCGCGTTTGAAACTGTTGGGCGGTGACGCTAAGTTCACATTTCAAAAAATAGATCTGGCTCAGCCGGAGCTGGTGGCAGCGGCCTTCAAGGAAGCTTGCCCCGAACGGGTTGTTCACTTGGCGGCGCAGCCCGGCGTCCGGTACTCATTAAAATACCCGCAGGTCTATATTAACAGTAATATCCATGGTTTTATTAATATCCTGGAAGCTTGCCGCTATCAGCAGGTCCAGCACCTGGTCTATGCATCATCCAGTTCTGTCTACGGGATGAACAAAGTATCCCCTTTTGCCGTTCACCAGAATGTGGATCACCCCATCAGCTTGTACGCGGCCACCAAGAAAGCCAACGAGTTGATGGCACATTCCTATAGCCACTTATATGGCCTGCCCACAACCGGTCTGCGATTTTTCACGGTCTATGGCCCCTGGGGCCGACCGGATATGGCCCTGTTCATCTTCACCCGTGCCATCCTGGAAGGACGTCCCATCCAGGTTTTTAACTACGGCCGCATGCAACGGGATTTCACCTACATTGACGATAT